>JBBTLZ010000039.1:0-10309 GCA_038068435.1 Candidatus Eiseniibacteriota bacterium
GCACCGAGTCGTAGCGCAACAGGTGGGCGAGCGTCGCCGCGTCCGTGATGTCATTGACCGCCACGAACTCGAGCGGCGCGGCGCGCTCGATGTCGGCGCGCACGACCTGGCGTCCGATTCTTCCAAAACCGTTGATGCCGATGCGAAGAGCCATGGTTCCCGATCTCCTGTGATGGACCGACCCTGGGGTCCGGCGCTCAGCCGAAGAACACCCGGGCGACCTCGTTCAACTCCTTCTCGACGCGGCGCGCACCCTCCCGGACCACACCCAGGTCCACCGAGGTCACGCGTCCGCCCTGCAGGCTGGTCATGCGGTTCCACTCCTCCCGCGCGGCCAGATCCACCGCCATCACGCCCATCCGCGAGCCGAGCAGCCGGTCGAACGCGGTCGGCGTACCGCCACGCTGGACGTAGCCCAGCGCGACCGTGCGCGTCTCGAAGCCGGTGCGGGTCTGGATCTCGCGCGCCACCACCTCGCCGATGCCGCCGTACTGCGGACGGCCGAAGGGGTCGAGCCGGTGCGTGGCTTCCACGGTGCGCCCCTCGGCGTCGGGACGGAACGTGGCGCCCTCCGCCACCACCACGATGCTGAAGTCGCGCCCGCGCGCATGCCGGTGGCCGATCAGACGGCAGACGTCGTCGATGCTGACCGGTTCCTCGGGTGAGACGACGACGTCGGCGCCGCCGGCGATGCCGCCGCACACGGCGATCCAGCCCGTGCCGCGTCCCATCACTTCGAGCACGATCACCCGGTTGTGCGCCTCCGCGGTGGTGTGGAGCGCATCGACGGCGTGCATGACGGTGTTGACCGCCGTGTCGAAGCCGAACGCGAAGTCGGTGCCCGGCACGTCGTTGTCGATCGTCTTCGGGATGCCGATGATCGGGAGGCCGTCCTCGGCCAGCCGGTGGGCCGCCGCGAGGGTGCCGTCGCCGCCGCACACCAGCAGGCCGTCGAGCTCATGGAGCGCCATGGTCTCGCGGATGCCGCCGGGCCCGGGTGGCTCGCGGAACGGATCCACGCGGGAGGTGCCGAGGATGGTGCCGCCGCGGGGCAGGATGCCCGCGATCGCGTTGAGGTCGAGCTCCCGCAGCCGGTTCTGGAGCAATCCGAGCCAGCCGTCTTCGATCCCCAGGACGTGGCCGTCGTAGGTGCGCACCGCACGCGTCACGACCGCGCGGATCACGGCGTTGAGCCCAGGACAGTCGCCGCCGCCGGTGAGAATCCCCAGGCGCATGGGATGCAGGCCTCCGAATGGCCGGGCGAGTCAGCCAACTGATTGAAGGGCAATATCTTAGGTCATCAGGAACTGGCGCGACTATGCCGGAACGGGGCGGGGCGGTCAAGCCACCCGGCTGGTCGGCTACTCGGTGCTGTAGCGCAGCGTGTAGCTGCCGTAGCCGTGCTCGTCGACGAACAGGAAGACCAGGCGCCGTCGTGGTCGCAGGTTGGCGGCCACGGCGGGATCGGTGTCCGGCGGGACCCCGATGTCGCCCTCATAGACCCACACTTCGTAAGGGCGCGTGTCGCCCCCTAGGCCTTTCTGGTGCACGTCACCGGTCGGGCGGTCCTCGCTCAGCTCGAGGTCGCGGAGCGCCTGCAACAGCGTCTCGTCACCCGTGGGGATCACCTGCTTCAAGACCTCGCCCGGCTCCCCGTAGCGGATGTAGACGCGACCCATGTCGGAGAACATGCCGCGCCCCTTGCCCGGGCCGCCGAAGTTCCGATTGGCGTGATCGACGCGCGCCAAGAACGCGTTCCTGGCCTCGTTCTCGGCGGTGTCAGGGGTCGGATCGCGACGGCGCCAGAACTCGTCGAGAAACCGTTCACGCTCGCCCGGCTGCAATCGTGCGAACCGTTGCTCGTCCTCGGCCGAGAGCAGGAAGTGGACGACGTCCTCGACGTCGACAGGATCGACCCGCCACGACGTCGCGTGCCAGCCGATGCTGAACCGCGCGGTGCGGAGCAGCGCGCCGGCATCACCCTCCTGCCAGGCCTTCACCTCGAGATCGTAGCCCCCGGCCGGCTCGGTCGAGAGATCGAGTGCCACCCTCCCCGCCAGTCGCGGTCCGGCGGCCGCGGTACTCTCCTGCTCCGCGACCACGCGTCCCTCCGGGTCGAGCACCCGGGCATGCCAGTGCCAGGGCCGCGCGTCGCCCGGCAGCCCGCGCGCGGCAAACTCTGCACCCATCTCGCTGGCGAGCAGGCCGTACAGCCGCTCGGGATTGGGCAAGGATGCGCGCGCACCGCGCTGGAAGGCCGATCCGGCGGCCGCGGTCTGCGGCCAGACGAACTCGAGGTCCGAGAGGTCGCGTCCCGCCTGGGCAGCAGGCACCGTGAGCTCCCCCTCGACGCTGGCCGACTCGGTGACCTTTCGGCCGAGGTAGCCGAGACCGCGCTTGTGCGAGAGCACGTCTTCCAGCTTCACGCGCAGGCGGTAGCCGCCGGGCCGGGCCGGGAACCGCATGAGCACCACCTTCCCGAAGCCCGGCACGGTGTCGGCGTGAGCGATCGTGAACTCCTGGCTGGCCTCGTGCGGCCTCGCCCCGAACCGATTCGTGAGGCGCACGGAGAGCCTGAGCTTTCCGGCTCCGGCCTGGTCACGCCCGAGCGCCGCGAGCGTCACGGGCGGTACCCGCAGGTAGACCTCGAGCGTATGACCGGCGGAGTCAGGAAAGGCCGCCGCGTCGACGGTGAACCCGACGCGTCCGTGCACGCGCCAGGGCAGCGGGCCCGGGCCATCGGGAGCGTCGTCCGCGTGGAGTCCGCTGGGCCCGGCGGGGAGCAGCACCAGCCCCGAGAGGAGTGCGGTCAGGGCGATACACCGACGCGCCCCCTCGCGGGAGCGCGTCGGTGCGACAGGACCGGATTTCACTTCAGGACCCGGGGCTTGCCCGCCCTCCCGGTTCAGAAGGAGAACTTGAGCGAGAAGCGGTGCGCCGCCCCGAGGGCCTTCATGTCGGTGTAGGCGTAGTCGAAGTCGGCGGTCCCCGCGAACGACACCGGGGACCGGAAGCCGATGCCACCCGCCGCCCCCTCGGAGTCGTAGTTCACGTTGTAACCGCCACGCAGGTAGAGGTAGTCGTGGAACGCGTACTCGGCCCCCAGGTTGATGCGCTCCGAGTTGTCGGGCGGATGCGAGAACTCGAACGAACCGAGCAGCTTCTGGCCGGCCGACTGCATGAGCGTGGCGGAGGTCCCGATCCGGAACACCGACGGGATGCGCGCCTGCCTCTCGATGAACTGGATGTCGGTGCCCATGTTGCTGATCGCCATCCCGATCCGCATGCCCAGCGTGCCGACGTCGTAGAGGGTGCCGAGATCGAACGCGTAGGTCTGCTGCGACAGATCGGCCAGGCCCTCCTGGATCAGGTTGGCGGTGATGCCGGCGCTGAACTTGTCCGTGAACGAGCGCGCGTAGGTCAGGCCCGCGGCCATGAAGCCCGCGTCGAAGGTCCGGCCCGTGCCCACCTGCGGGTCCGGCTGGTAGGCCGTGGTCTCGATCATCGGGTCCATGTAGAGCGACCGCACGTTCACGCCGATGGCACCGGGGATGCGCTTCATGTGGAACACGTACGCGGCCTGGGTGAACTTCATGTCCGCCGGCCAGATCGCGTGGTTGAACTGCAACTGCGACTTGTCGGGGTCGATGCGGGCGATGCCGGCGGCGTTCCAGTAGAGGGCGCTGGCGTCATCGGCCACCGCGACGAAGGCACCCCCCATCGCGGCGGCGCGGGCGCCGACGCCGATCTTGAGGAACTGCCCGTCGAACGTCCCGACCTTCTCGAAGATCTGGGCAGCGCCGGCGACGCCCGGGAGCAGCGCTCCCAGCAGGCCGAAGGCTGCGATCAGCTTTCTCACGTGATTCCTCCTTCGCCCACGGCGTCCTAGCGGATGACCACGAATTTGCCGCGCTGCGTGCCCTGGTCGGATTCGACTACGAACATGTACACACCGCTCACCACGTCCTGCCCGTTGCGCGAGATGAGATTCCATCGCGCCTGTCCGTCATTCGGCGTGTCCGCCTGACGGTTGTAGCCGGGAAGTGTGATCGTCTTGGGATTCTCAATCGGATGTTCCGCAAGGTTCGGTTTGTAGTTCGGGTTCCTCACCGTCGCCGGACCCCGCACGGACTCGTTGACCGCGTCCTCGGAACGGAGCACCTGCACCAGGTCGCCGGACACCGTGAAGATCCGGATCGTCCAGCGGCCCGCCGGCAAGCCCATGAAGTCCAGATGCGTCCCGGTGGGATCGGTGGCGTTCGGCGTCAGGTCCCAAGCCGAGGGCCGACGGCCGATCTCGGAGTAGCCCCGGTACGGATTGGGCACCACCCAGGTCTGGCCGACCGGGCGGGTGGCGGCCTGCGGATAGACACCTTCGGCCTCGACTCCCGACCGTCGTCCGGTCAGCTCGGTCGCCGTCGAGTCTCCGGCCGTCAGCGAGTAAAAGTAGATGAAGCCGTTCTTCACCTCGCGGTCCAGATACTGGTAGCGGCCGACCGGGTACTTGGTCCGATAGATGAAAGTATCGTTGGTCCCGACCACTTTGCCGCGCTCCTGGCGGCAATCGCCGTTGTCGTCCTTCACGCACGCGAGGGTGTCGACGAGGCAGGTACCGTCCGCAGCGCGCCTCGGGCAGTGGTCAGGCAGCGGTCGCACCACCTCGCCGCTCTGCAAGTCCCACAGGTCGCCTTTGTAAAGGCAGATGGGAACCCTGAAGCCCCGCGTCTCGGCCAGCGCGTTGAGGCACACCTCGGCCAGGACCGTGGAGTCCTCGAGTCCGACGGTGTGGAGCGAGTTGTACCGACACTCGCCGTCCGCCTGTCGGAAGCGCCACGTCGTCGCGTCCTCGCTCAGGTTGTTCTCGTACCGATACCCGTGTGTCCGGACCCAGTCCGCCGCCACGCTCGAGCTGGAGAACCGGCTCTTCTGGAGGACGACGGTCTGCAGGCTCAGATTGGGGATGTAGACCTGGGGGCAGACGGGCTGGCCGGCGTGGACGCTGTCGAAGGCGCTCGGCCAGAAGCCGCGGGCCACCATGAGACTGTCGGAGAACAGGCCCTTGTTGCTGTCCGCGTAGTCGAAAAATCGAAAGTGGGCGAGCAGCGTCCAGTCGTCGTCCGCCGGACCGGAAGCACCCACCGGACGACGCCAGTTCGAGACCTTCCAGAGACGGTAGGAACGGAAGTCGAACTCAGTCTTCTCGGGGTCCACCGTGATCTCGGACAGGTTGTCCCACGCGAGCAGGATCGCCTGATTCTGACCGGGCGCGACGCGCCGCTCGGGATTGTCGCTGAAGTTGTACCCGGCCGACGCGTTCAGCCCCGGGTTCGGAGGCGGTGCGGCGGTGCTCCAGCGCTTGAGCATCTTGCCGGACCCGGTCAATCCGTCCCGACCAACGGTGCCGGACCCGAACTCCCAGACGCCGGTGCAGAAATCGCAGTCGAAGTCGAACCACGTGTAGCCGTACTCGTCGATCTGCCGCCGTGAGCCCTCGTCGCGGCAGTCGCTGTCGTACAGGATGAACCCGCGCGGCGCGCGCACCCGGGTCTCGGCCCCGTGGAAGTCCGGCGTGTTGATGTTGTCCGTGTCGGCCAGCACCGCGGGCGGGCCTTCGTAGACCCCTTCGTAGCCCACCTGGGCCGCGAACGCGTTCTCGAGCGCCGGATACTTGGAGAACAGGTCGTTGGGCGACATGCGCCCCTCGAGGTAGGTCTGGTAGTCGGCCGGGAACTCGTTGACGGTCACCAGGTCGCCGCGCTGGACCGCGAAGGCGATGGTCACCTCGATGCTCCCGCCGTCGGGAATCGGGTGGGCCACGCCCTGCTGGTCGGTGTTGCCGAAGGGGCCGACGGACGCCCAGCCCTGGATGTCACCCTCGATGTCCACCGGGGTGGCATTGATGAACCCCGTCTCGGGATCGATGCCCTCCTTGCTCTGTAGCAGCTCGGCCCGCTGCGCGTCGACCACCGGGACACCGCCGGCTGCGTACGGCGTGCCGAACGCGTGCGATCGGAACTGTGACCAGCCCACCCGGGCCGGAGCCATCAGGCCCAGCGGATCCGTCGTATGGCCCAGGAGCAGGATGGAGGCGATGCCTTTGGTGCGCCCCTCGTCGCCGTCGATGTCCACCACCGAGAAGCCGTTCACGCGCACGACCACCCGCGGACAGAGCGACGAGTCGCTCGGCACGCTGGCCATGTCTGCGTGGAACCGCTGCCGGCGGTAGGTCTTGGGGTCCATCTTGGCGCCCCACTTATCGTCCCCCGACAGCACCACCGTGAAGTCGCCGTGCGGGAAGAAGGGGATGTCCGCGTCGTCATTGAAGTAGACCGGGTTATCGGGCGGCCCTGCGTCCATGTCCCAGCGGATGCCGACATACATGCTGTCGATCGCGTGGCCCGACCGGTTGAAGATGGTCCAGTTGATCGCGTTGAAGTCCTGGAAGCCGGGCACCGAATAGGCCCAGGCGGTCTGCCGCATCTCGAGGTTGAGCGGCACGTGTTTCTCGTTGAGGGTGGCCGCGAGCGCCTGCGCGGTGTTGTCCCATATCGTGCAAGACCACATCTGCTGGCCGATCGCGCCATAGTCCTCGTCGATGAGGCCGTCACCGTCGTTGTCCCGCCCGTCCTGGAAATCCTCGTCGACGAACAGGCTTCTGTCGAGATCAAGCACCTCCGACTTCGCAGCGTCCCCGTCGTCGTCGAAGAGCCGCTGTCCGCTCACCTGGCCGTCGAAGGACTTGTACATGCGGTCCTGGGGCTCGAGCGTCTGCGGCCGCCACTCGGGCTGCTGGCTCACCCGCCGCACCGCCGCGGGGTCGGTCGCCGTCTTGTTGACGCCGCCCACGGCCACCAGGATGAAGGACAGGTACTCGACGCCGGAGGCCCCCGGCCACTGCCCCGAAGGATCGGTCGAGAGGTTCGTGAAAGGATTCCCGATCACGTCGAAGTTCGTCACCTTCATGTAGACGTTGCCGACGTTCAGCACCGCGCCGGTGCCGAAGATGTCGGGCACCGCCATCGGCTGCACGCGCCCGTCCCCCTGCGGCGGGAAGAGCTCGGGGAATCCGGCCTTGAACTCTGCGAGCATGGCCTCGTCCGCGCGCGCGTGGGCCTGCGTCGCACCCCCCGCCAGCAGCAACGCAACCAGCCCCAGCGTGGGCCATCCACGGAGTCGAGCCATGATTCGGTGGGTGTTCCTTTCCCCCGGTCCGCCGCCCATCAGAAGGTGACGCTGATCCCCGTACGGACGTTGCGCCCCTCCTGGAACACGCGCGGATCGTTCACCGGCACCCAGTCGAGCTCGCCGTCGCCGTTCGTGTCCTTGAGGTAGGCGCCGCCCGCGCGCCCGGTCTCCGCGTAGTAGATCTGATAGTCGTTCCCGGCCGTGTTGACGAACGGGTTGGGGAACGTGCTCGGCGTCAGGTTGCTGATGTTCCGCACGTTGAGCACATTGCGGGCGTCGACGAAGACGGTCACGTTCTGCCCCCACACCCGGTAGAACTTGTCGGCGTCGAGGGTGAGGTTCGAATTGGACGGCAGGCGCCGGGAGTTATCGAGCTTGGGATCGGGGCGCCGATCATTGCGGAACCCCGGCGTGAACGGGAAGCCGGAGCCGTAGGTCCACAGCATCCGGAATCCCCACCTGCCCGGATCCCTCACCACGCCCTGGACGCTCAGCGTGGTGCGCTGGTCCCAGTTGAGCGGCTGCTCCGAGATCGGGAGGTACAGCCGCCCGCCATTGAGGAACTGCAGCGCCTGGCTGGGGTCCGAGGCGACCCCGGTCGCCAGCGAGTACGTGTAGTTGACCTCGGCCGAGAACTTGTGGCTGAAGCTCTTGATGAGGCTGGCCTCGAACCCGCGCGCGCTGGCGTAGTCGCCGTTGAAGTAGAAGCGCGCCTGTTCGGGATCGTTCGGCTTCTGCCGCTGGGTGATGAGGCCGTAGATGTCCTTGAAGAAGACCGAGAACTGTCCGGAGAGGTCGCGCGAGAACAGGTGCTGGACACCGGCCTGGTAGGCGATGTTGGTCTCGGGCTCCAGATCCGGGTTGCCCTGCGTGGCCACGGCCGAGCCGGTGCCGCGGTTCTCGAACACGTAGTTCCGCGACGGCGTCTGGTAGGTCCAGCCGTAGTGGAAGCTCAGCACGTCCTTGTCCGAGATGGGATACGCGATCCCCAGCCGCGGGCTGACCTGTTGCTTGTAGCGCTTGCCGCTCGCCAGGTCGCTGGTCGGCACCTGGTCGCCGGGCGTGAACATGTCATAGCGCAGGCCGGCATTGAGCACCAGGCCCTCGAACTCCCAGCGGTCCTGCAAGTAGGCCGCGCCCTCCGGGTTGTAGTTGAGGAACGAGGAGCGCGTGGCGCCCGGCAGTCCGTTGTTCTCCGAGTTGGGCAGACTCAGACTGAGGTTCTCCACCCGGTTGTACTTGAGCTCGATGCCGGTCCTGAGCGTGTGCTGCTTGACCTTGCGGGTCGAGAAGTCGCTCTTGAGCGTGAACGTGCCGCTGTTGCGGCGCAGATAGCTAGGCACATCGCCGTGCGTGGCGAAGTAGGGGTTCTGCTCGCTGCCGGGCCCGGTGTTCCCGCTCCAGTACTCGGGGCTGCGGATCTCGTACTGCCAGGGCTCCTTTCCGCGCACCGTCGACAGCGTCTTGAAGTGCAGCGAGGCGACGCGCGTGGTCCACACGCTCTTGTCGGAGAGCTGGTTGGTCCACACCCCGGTGAACTGCTGGTACCTGTCGTCGGTGGTCGGCACGTGGTCCGGCAGGTTCTGGGCGACGAAGGTGCTATCGTCCTTCGTCCCGGACCAGGTCCCGTAGCGCGGGTTGAGCCGCGGCGGGTTCCCGGGCAGCGTGTCGTAGGTCACCTTGACGTACCCCTGGCGGCTCCACAGGTGGTTGTAAGGCGTCACGATCGAATGGTTGTTGATGGTCTCGAACGTGAACTTGTGCCTGGGGTTCGCGCGGTAGGCGAGCTTGAAGTTGGTGTTGATCGAGTTGTTCTGCCGGAAACCGAACTGCAGGAAGTCGAGCAGGGTGTGGCGCGACTTGGTCAGGCTCGACTTGAGGTAGGTGTCGGTGAAGCTCCCCTCGTAGGTCGCGAAGTAGGTCAGGTTCTTGATCGGGGTCGGGCCGCCGAAACCGAAAGTGAACCGATCGTAGTTGTTGAAGGTCTTGGTGGGATCGCCGTAGCGGTCGGTGTCCCAGCGCACCTCACCGCCGAACCGGTCGCTCCCTTCCTTGGTGCTCACCGAGACCACGCCCGAGAGCGCGTTCCCGTACTCGGCGTCGAAGCCGCCCGAGAGGATCTCGGTGCCGGCGACCGCCAGGTTGGCGATGTTGGCGCCTCGCCCGCCCAGCGGGTCCGACACCTCGATGCCATCGAAGTGGAACTTGACCTCGCCGGAGCGCCCGCCGCGGAAGTGCAGCTCGCCGCCCTGGGTCACCACCCCCGCCTTCACGCCTATCGCCTCGCGGAGGTTGTCCACCGGGATCTCGCGCAGCTTCTCGGCCGTGATGCTCTGCTTGGTGGTCGAGGACTTCGTGTCGATGCGCTTCTCGGCGCGCACCTCGATCTCCTCGAGCTCCTTGACGACCTTGGACTCGCCAAAGCTGAAGTTGACGGTCGTCGTGACCCCGGCGTTCACCTGTACGGTCTGGACCTGCTTGTCGTAGCCGAGCGGCTGGACCTGGAGCTGGACGGTCCCGACCGGCATACCGACGAGGACGAAATCACCCTTCTCGTCGGTCGCCGTCCCCGACCGGGTCCCGAGGACGATGACGTTGGCGAAGGCGATCGGATCCTTGCCCTTGTCGGTGACCTTGCCCGCGATCCGGCCGACGCCACCCGCGGGGGGGGCTGTCGCCGGGCCGCCGGGGCGGGCACCCTGGGGGAACGCCGGAACGGCCATGAGAAGCACGAGGGCCGCGGCTCCCGCCGCAGCGACGAAACGCCTGCCGGTGATGAGCATGCGACTGGACCCCTGGTGGAGGGCGTCGCCGCGGGGGGCGGCAGCGCAGAGGACACCGCCACGATGCCAATCGTGGCGGACGGTGTCAACGCCTTTCGCGGTTTCGAGTTGAAGCATCATGGCGGAGGCGCGGATCGAGATCGCGTCGCGAATCGGCGTGCCCTGGGACGGAGGTCCGCGGCGGGGTTCGGAGAGCGTGGCAGCGGAGCAACCTCGCCGGGGTGAGGCTTCACGACTGCTGCCTCGGTTCGGCGGTGCCAGACGCCCTGTCGCGGGTCAATATCGCCGCTCGGCCAGGAGCTGTCAAGCGCAAATCGCCCCTTGCCCACCCCCAGTTTGGG
>JBBTLZ010000040.1:0-1474 GCA_038068435.1 Candidatus Eiseniibacteriota bacterium
TGATCGTGCTGCTGCTCTACGCCTACAGCCAGGGGATCACGAGCTCGCGGCAGATTGAGCGGCGGTGCCGGGAAGATCTGGGCTTCATGTATCTCACGGCGGATGCCTGTCCGGACCACGACACGATCTGCGCGTTTCGCCGCGAGCACCTGCCGGCGTTCCAGGGGCTGTTTCTGGAGACCTTGCGGATCGCCCAGGAAGCGGGCGTCTTGAAGGTGGGGCGCATCGCGCTGGACGGGACGAAGATCGAGGCCAATGCGTCCAAGCACAAGGCGATGAGCTACGCGCGGATGCCGGACCGGCAAGCGGCGCTCGAGGCGGAGATCGGGCGGTTGCTCGCGGAGGCCGAGGCGCTGGATCGGGCCGAGGACCAGCGGTATGGACGCGGGCGGCGCGGCGACGAGCTGCCGGCCGCGTTGCAGGACCCGGGGACACGCCGACAGCGGTTGCGGGAGGCCAAAGCCCGGCTGGAGGCCGAGCGCAAGCGCGAGTTGGCCGCGCAGAAACAGGCGCAGGTCGCGCAGATCGCGCAGGCGACGCAGGCGCTCGAAGCCGAGGCCCGGGCGCAGGCCCAGGCCGCCGGGCAGCCGAATCCCGACGCCGCGCGGCCGGCGCCCAAGGCCCAGCGCAACTTCACGGACCCGGAATCGCGGATCATGAAGACGGCCGACGGGTTTCAGCAGTGCTACAACGCGCAGGCGGCGGTGACGGTGGGCACGCAGTTGATCGTCGCCGCCGATGTGGTCCAGGCGGCGAACGACAAGCAACAACTGCAACCGCTGGTCGAGCAGGTGATTGCGAATGTGGGCGTACCGGACGGGGTGATCGCGGACAGTGGGTATTTCTCCGAGGCGAATGTGCAGGCCTTGGAGCAGCGGCCGAGCGCCCCGATCGAGGCTCACATTGCTGTGGAGCGGCAACGGCACGGCGCGCCGCCGCCTGGGCCCCCCCGGGGGCGCGTCCCGAAGGCGCTCAGCACCGCCGACCGGATGCGCCGGCGGCTGCGGACCAAGCGCGGCCACACGATCTATGCCCAGCGGAAGATTACGGTGGAACCCGTCTTCGGCCAGATCAAGGGCCGGGGCTTTCGCCGCTTTTCGCTGCGGGGCGCGGACAGGGTCAAGGGCGAGTTCCAATTGGTGTGCGCCGTCCACAACCTCGTCAAACTGTGGCGGACAGCCAGCGCGGCCGTGCGGCGTTGGAGTGCCGCGCGGGAGGTTGCCTATGCGTAAACCGCAGCGCGGGCATGGGCTCGAACCGGCTCGGTGCCGATCCGCGATCCCGCAACCCCCCGCTGGTTCCGTCTGGGCGCAGTTCGCGCTCATTTCTCCGACACGCTCCTAGTGTCTCATGGACTCGGCGTCAGCAGCGACCCTCCTCGCCCGCCTGCATCGCGGCGAGCGCGTGGAGATTACACGCCTCGCGTGGCCAGGGGGTGCAGGACGCCGATCGCCCAGCCCAGATCCAGGCGCTC
>JBBTLZ010000041.1:0-65290 GCA_038068435.1 Candidatus Eiseniibacteriota bacterium
CCGGGGGTGGGCGCGGTCGCGGGGGATTGCGCGCGGGACGGCCGCGAAGGCGGTTGAGAGTGGCCGCGTTTCCCGGCGCGCCGACGGCAAGCTGGACGCGGCGCAGGCCGATGCGCAATACGTGACGAACACGGGCCACCGCGTCGATGGCCGCGCCGGCAACGGACCCGCGGGGCAGCGCGTGGCTGGCGACCGGGACATGGCCTCCTACCGCCGGTCGCGAGCGCGGCGCGAGGCGACGCGGGCGGCGCGCGAAGCGTTTGCGTTGGAGAGAGAGCTTGGCGCGTGGGTCCGTCGCGCCGAGGTTGCGCGCGACTGGCGCGCGATTGCGCAGCGGACGAGGGACGCAATCCTGCTCACGCCGTGCCGCCTGTCGGCCAGCCTCCACGGGGCGGACGCCCGCGTCATTGAGGCGACGTTCATGCACGCGCTTCGCGAGGCGCTGACAAGTCTCGCGGACGGCAAGGATGTCTTGAAGGATGTCTTGGAGGAGGCGACATGACTCCATCACAGATGGCCGCGGCGAGGGTGTCCGACCAGATCGTGCACGTCCTTGCGGCGGATTACGGCGTGACGCTAACCGGCCCAGCCGTGGAGCGCGTCCGGGAGCTGATTGCCGTCGAGTTTGCGGGCGCACTCGCGCCGCCTGGCGAGGGCTCGAGAGTTTACGGCGCAGCCTACCGGCGCGGACTTCGGCCCGACCCCGAATGACAGCGCCGCACGCGCGGCGCAAAGGAGGACAAATGATGCTCAGGCCGAAAACGCTCCAGGAAATCGAGGACGCGCACGCCCACGACACGAGCCGCGAACCGTTCGCGCCACCCGTGCGTGACGCATACGGCACGCGCGTGGGCGTGGTGCTCGACCCGGCGCACTTTCCGCCGGAGGCGGCGCCGCCCGAAGGCGGAGAAGTCCCGGTGAAAGTGTTGACGGCATTCTGCCTCGGCACCGACCCCACGGGCAAGACCACGGACGGTTGGCCTGGCCAAGTCTTGATGATGGAGGCAGTCCGCGCCCGCCGCCTCGCCCGCCTCGGATTCTGCGAACTCATCGTGGATCGCGTGGCCGAAGCCGTGGCGAGAAAGGCCGCCGTGGCCGCGCGGATCGAAGCGGCGCAAGCGGCCGCGAACCCAGCGCCGCCGCCGCCACCACCGGCGCCGGTGGCCGAGCCCGGCCCAGAAGTCGAGACGCTGACCGTGCGCACGAGGAAAGCCTTTTGCCTCGGCGCCGGCCACGACGTTGAGGCCGGCGTGGTCATGCGGATGAGTGTCGAGGACGCCATCCGCCGGGTGAGCAGCGGTCTTGTGGAGATTGTCGAAGGGCCGGAGCCGGGGCCCGCGTGAGCGATATCTTGCGCGTCGCCATCCACGAAAGCGGTCATTGCGCCGGCGCGCTCGCGATGGGCGAACGGGTGGCGCTTGTCACGATCGTGCCCTCGGCCGGCATGCTCGGCCACGTGCTTCCCGCCGCGCTGCCGCCGGGCGTGCGGGTGGCAGGGCCGGCCGTGGAGCTGACGGCGCTGGAGCGCGGGCGGTGCGTGGCGGGCGCGGCATTCGTTTCGGCCTGTGGCGAGGCGGCCGAGCAGATGATATTCGGCGACGCGCTGCTGGGGCACGGCGACCGCCACGACGTGGCGGACGACGCGGCGGACGTGCTGGACTTGCTCAAGATCGAGCCCGGCGTGTGGGCGCGTGCACTACACGAGGCGGCCGAGCGTTTCGTGCACGACGCCCACGAGCAGATCGAGGTCCTAGCGGTTGGGCTCGTGCGCGAGCGCACCGTGACGGGCGCACGCGCGCTGGAGATCGTCGGCGGCCGACCGCCCGCGCCGGACTTGCGGGCGGTCCACGGCGCGATCGAGTTTTTCGCGGCGCGCCGTGCGCGTGCGCGGGCCGCGACGTGATCGAAAACCGGAGGGCGCGGCCGAGGGGCGCACGCCCCACGACTCCAGCACCGTGCAACCCGGTGCGGGCCCACGCTGGCGGCGGTTGCGATGCGCGCCGTCAGCACCCTCCCCCATTGTGGCGGGAAACGCGCGGGCAACCGACTCGCGCGTGCAGACGTGGGGACATGTCGCCCGCCGATTACTTCAACTCTACGTGGGGGGTGACGCATGAACATCGAAGTTTCGATTGACGCCGCAAAGGCCCTGCTGCGGCTGAGGCGGGGCGCCAACAGGATGGGCTATGCGGCCGTGACCGCGATCAACAAAACGGTACTCGCCGTGCAAGCAGCCGAAAGAGAGCGCGCCGCCCGCGTGTTCACGCTCCGCAAAAGCGACTTCATCCTGCGCCAGGTCGCGATCGTCAGGCCCTTTGCCAGCGTGGCCGCGGGGCGTTTCGAGGCCCGCGTCAGCGTGGGCCAGAAGCCGCGCTTGCTGCTGGGGCAGTATGAGACGGGCTTCACGCGCCAGCCGTTCAAGGGCAAAAACGTCGCGGTCCCCGTGCTGGGGGGCGCCCGGCCCACGCGCGAGGCGGCGGTCCCGGCCGAGCTGCGCTTCACGGCCCTACAGTTGCGCCGCCCAGTCACCGGCCGCCGTGCCCCGCGCAAGGCAGGCCCCGGCACCCCTCTGCGCCGCGGGTTGTTGCGCACGTTCATGGTGCCCGGCGCGGTGCTCCAGCGCGTGGGCAGGGGCGCCACGCGTGTCCTTTACGTTCTCGCGCGGCCCTTCCGCGTCGCCCCGCGGTTGGAGTTCTACCGCACTGCGCGGCGCGTGATCGCACGCGACTTTGCGCGCAACCTCAAGCGGCAGATCGACGAGACATTTGGGCGGCACGCATGACTCGGACCGTGCACCGCTGGGCGACACCGCTGGGCCGGTGGGTCGCCGACTACGGCGCCGGGCGCCTTGCGCACGACGTTGGCCTGGCCGTGCACGGCACACCGCTTGCGCCGGTCTGCATCTACCAATGGCTCGCCGGTACGCACGAGCCGCGGCCCGCGCACGCGCGGCAGATCGTCCGACTTTCGCGCGGCGCCGTGTCGTTCAGCGATGTTTACAGCGTCCGCGCGGCCGTCGCCGCGAAAATGGTCGCCACAGATCGGCCAGGACGGGCGATCCCGGCCACGCGCGACCCAGGACACGTGGGCAAACCGTGAGCCCGCGTGACCGCCGACTCGGCAGCAAGCGCGAGCTGGAGCAGCGCGCACGTGAGCAGCAGGCCCGCCGGGCCGCACGCCGCGCAGCCCGTCGAGAGCGCCGCGAGCGCCGCGAGAACAAAGCGGCGGGTGCGGCCGGGGAGCCCGCCCATGCCTGAGCCCGTGGTCCGGCCCGCGCTCGGCACCAGCCCGGCCGACGTGGCGGCATGCCCGCGCGAGGCGCTGCCCGGCCTGCTGGCTGAACTCGCTGCGCTTCAAACGGCCGTGGCGGCGGCTGAGAAAGCCCTTGAACTCGCGGCCGTGACCGGCTAGCTTTCTGCGCCATGAAAGCCAAGCGCGCGGGGAAGCCAAAGCCCACCGGACGGCCACCACGGACGGACCGGCCGTGCGCGGTACACGTCCGGCTCCCCGGCGCGCTGCGGACCTGGCTGCGGCGCCGCGGGGCGGCTGAGGGGCGACCCGAGGGCGACGTGATCGCGACAGCATTGGAACGGTATCGGCAACAGGTCTCGCAGCGCAGGAGGGCAGGATGACCACGCATGAGGCGGCTGACCTGATTGAGCAGATGGCGAAGTCCCTGGAGGACGACCCGGCGCAGTTTCACATCGAGTTAGCAATCACCGGCACGCAGGTCAGCGTGCACGGCGGGGGCACGGGTCTCAATGTTCAGACTACGGGAGGCGGGGCCGGGTCGAGGACGACGGGCTTCTCCAGCGTCGCATCGACCGGCGACGTGCGGATCACCCAGGGCAAAGCCGACAGGGAGTTTCGTGCGCGCCTCCAAGAGGTCGTCGGGACGCTGCGGCAGATTGCGGCCGAACTCCGGGCCACGGCGCCTGACGGGAAGAAGATCGGCGGGTGGGTTCGCGGGCTTGCCGAATGGGTCCCGCTCGTCATCAGAACGCTGGTGCAGACGCTGACTGCCCAGCATGGGGGTGCGCAATGAAAGCACGCGGCACGGGCAGTATCTATCGCGGGCGCGCGCATCCGTAGGGGGAGGAAGCCATGAGATTGCGAAGGCTCATGGAAGCGTTCATGCGCGGATACCGCAAGGCTCCGCCGCCGAAGCCGACACCGGAAAAGGAAGCGATGTCCGAGCGCGAAAAGGACCCGCTCTATGCCCCCCAGGTGGACGACATGGACGCCTGGGACAATATCGGGTGCCTCTTCCAGTGGCTCTTCTTTGCAGCTCTGATGGCAGCCCTGGTGCTGATTCTGCTCGCTGTCGTCAAGTGGGCGTGGGGGACGTTGTTCTCCTAGGCATGGTGGCCGTATCTCGGCCCGTAAGGAGGAAACCGTGACGGAGGAACGCAAGGCAGACCCGAAGGCGGAGAGCAAGAAACCGGCACGCCGCGGGTTGGGCAGCGCGTACCGGCAGAAGCGCGTCATCGACGGGGAGCGGGTCGAGTGCGGCCCGTGGTGGGTCAAGTTCTACCACCGCGGCAAGGCGCATCGGGAATCGTCGCACTCGATGAAGGAAGCGGACGCGGTGCGGTTGCTCAAGAGGCGGTTAGGCGAGATGGGGGCCGGGAGGTTCGTGCCCGACGCCGACAAGGTCGCGTTCGATGACCTGGCAGCAATGATCGTGGCGGACTACGAGGCCAACGGGCGCCGGTCACTGCCCGGGCTCAAGAACTCCATCGAGCACTTGCGCGCAGCCTTCGGCGGGATGGCCGCCGTCGCGATCACCACGGACCGCCTGACGCGCTACGTGCGTGACCGCCAGAAGGAGAAGCCGCCCGCCGCGAACGCGACCGTCCGCAAGGAGCTGATGGCGCTGCACCGCGCGTTCACGCTCGCGGTCCGCGCCGGCCGGCTGATGCACGCCCCTGCGTTTCCCACCATCAGCGTGTCCAACGTGCGGCAGGGCTTTTTCGAGGACGGGGAGCTTGAGGCCGTGCTCGCGCACCTCGCGCCGCAGTACACGGCCGTGGTCCTGTTCCTGGCCTGGACCGGCTGGCGCAGGGGCGAAGCCCTGGGGTTGCGGTGGCGCGACGTGGACTTCAAGGCGGGCACCGCGAGGCTGGAGCCGGGCACGACGAAGAACGACGAGGGGCGGACCTACCCCTTCGCGGCACACCCGGCGCTCGCGGACCTGCTGCGCCGGCAGCGGGAGTCCGCATCGCGCATCGAGCGCGAGCGTGGGCGCATCGTCAACGCCGTATTCCACGGCCCCGACGGGCGTGCGATCGCGGACTTTCACGACGCCTGGGAGGAGGCTCGCAAGGAGGCCGGGCTTCCCGGCCGGCTGATTCACGACTTGCGCCGCACGGCTGTGAGGAACCTGGAGCGTGCCGGCGTGTCCCGCTCCGTGGCGATGAAGCTGACGGGCCACAAGACGGAGAGCGTGTACCGGCGGTATGCGATAGTCTCCGAGGCCGACTTGGGCGAAGGGGTGGGGAAGTTGGCCGCCCTCCACGCGAGTTCGGGCAGCATTCGGGCAGCATTTCCCCCCGAGGCAGCCCCGAAAGCGGGCAGTGCTGACGGTGGTAACACTTAGGAAGGCAATGAAATGCGTGCGGTGCGGGAGCGAATGGGATCTGGTGGTCCCCGGGGACTTCAAATCCTGCGGTCGGGCGTCAGCGTCCGAGGTGGGTTCGATTCCCACGCGTTCCCGCCACTTCTGCTCGCGGCGGTGGTGGTCGTGAGCCTGGCGGCTGCGCCGGCCGGCGCGCAGCCGGCGTCCCCGCGGCCGGCTGCGGCGGATACCGCGGCCGGGATCGGCGTGGCCGGGGGCGACACCGCCGCGGCGCCGGGCACGGAAGGCGCCGAATCCGGGGCCGGCGTGCGATCGGTGCCATCGGGTATCGCCGCGCGCGCGCCGCGGACACTGCCCGAACGGGCGCGCCTCGACCAGCCGCGCTGGGTGATGCTGCGCTCGTTGCTCGTCCCCGGCTGGGGCCAGGCGCACAACCACGCCTGGATCAAGGCCGCGCTGCTGGCCGCGGGCGACGGCTCGCTGCGCTGGCGGCTCGTGCGCGACGAGCGGCGGCTGAACGATCTGAGCGGGCAGGCGGTCGGCCGGCGCGCGGACCTCGCGGTCGCCGAGGTGCAGGTGGCGGCGGCGCAGGCCGAGCTCACCGCGGCGCAGGCGTCGGGCGATTCGGTGCGCATCGCGGCCGCCGAGGCGGCGCTGCTGGCGGCGAACCTGGGGCGGATCGGCGCCTCGGAGGCGTTCAACGACGTGGTCGGGGCGTTCAACACCCTGCTCGACGCCTCGACCAACCGGCGATGGCTCGCGGGGGGCGTGGTGATCTACGCCCTTCTGGACGCCTACGTCGACGCCCACTTCCGTACCTTCGACGTCGATTTCCGGTTCGACCCGGCGCTGCCCGGGGGTGGCAAGACCCCCGGCGTGCGCCTCCAGCTCAGGTGGCGGTTTTGAGCGACCCCCGCCTTGGCCACATCCGCAACTTCTGCATCGTGGCGCACATCGACCACGGCAAGAGCACGCTCGCCGACCGGCTGCTCGAGATCACGCACACCCTGACCCCGCAGCAGATGAAGGCGCAGGTGCTGGACGACATGGACCTCGAGCGCGAGAAGGGCATCACCATCAAGTCGCACGCGATCGCGATGGACTACCGGGCGCGTGACGGCCGGACCTACCAGCTCAACCTGATCGACACGCCGGGCCACGTGGACTTCACCTACGAGGTCTCGCGCAGCCTCGCGGCCTGCGAGGGAGCGGTGCTGGTCGTGGATGCCTCGCAGGGGATCGAGGCCCAGACGCTCTCCAACTATCTGCTCGCCCGCCAGCAGGGGCTGGCGGTGGTCGGGGCCATCAACAAGGTCGACCTGCCTGTGGCCCGGCCCGACGACACCGCGCTCGAGATCGAGCACGTGACCGGCATCCTGGCGGAGAAGGTGCTGAGGATCAGCGCCAAGACCGGGCTCGGTGTCGAGGATCTGCTGGAACAGGTCATCGCCGACATCCCGGCGCCGTCGGGAGACCCGGACGCGCCGCTGCGGGCGCTCATCTTCGATTCGAAGTTCGATCAGTACCGCGGCGTGGTCGCCGTGGTACGGGTCGTGGACGGCGCGGTGAGGCCGGGGGACGCGATCCGCTTCATCTCGACCGGCAAGCGCTACGAGGTGACGGAGGTCGGGCGCCTGCGGCTCAAGCTCGAGCCGCTCGAGGCGCTGGGCGCCGGCCAGGTGGGCTACGTGGTGGCGGGGGTCAAGACGGTCGCGGAGGCGCGCGTCGGGGACACGCTGGGGGCGGCCGACGCGGCCGACCTCGAGCCGCTCCACGGGTTCCGCGAGGTCAAGCCGATGGTGTTCTCGGGGCTCTATCCGATCGATTCCGAGCAGTACGACGCGCTCAAGGAGGCGCTCTCGAAGTTCCAGCTGAACGACGCCTCGCTGATCTACGAGCCCGAGACCTCGGTGGCGCTGGGGTTCGGGTTCCGCTGCGGCTTCCTCGGGCTGCTTCACATGGAGATCGTGCAGGAGCGCTTGCGGCGCGAGTACCAGATCGATCTCATCGCCACGACGCCGAGCGTCGAGTTCCATCTGCTGCTCGAGAATGGTGAGCTGCTGGTGGTGGACAACCCGAGCCAGATGCCGCCCGCCAACACGATCGCCACCATCGAGGAGCCGTACGTGCTGGCGCACGTCCTGACGCCCGCCGAGTTCATGGGCAACATCATGAAGCTGTGCCAGGACCGGCGCGGCGTGTTCGTGAGCCTCGATTATCTGGAGGAGAAGCGGGCGCGGGTCGCCTACCGGCTGCCGCTCGCGGAGATCGTCCTCGACTTCTACGACCGGCTCAAGTCGGTGTCGCGCGGCTACGCCTCGCTGGACTACGAGTACGACGGCTACCGCGCGGGTGACATGGTGAAGCTCGACATCCTTCTCAACGCGGAGACGGTGGACGCGCTCTCGACTATCGTCCATCGCGACAAGGCCTACGAGTGGGGGCGCGATCTGTGCGCGAAGCTCAAGGAGCTGATCCCCCGGCAGATGTTCCAGGTGGCCATCCAGGCCTCCATTGGCAGCAAGGTGATCGCACGCGAGACCCTCGGAGCCATCCGCAAGAACGTGACCGCCAAATGCTACGGTGGCGACATCACGCGCAAGCGGAAGCTGCTGGAGAAACAGAAGGAGGGTAAGCGCCGTATGAAGCAGATCGGGACCGTCGAAGTGCCCCAGGAGGCGTTCCTGGCGGTGCTCAAGGTCGAGCGTTGACCGAGGAGACCCATGGCGAGTAAGCCCCGTTCCATCGTCCGCGAGTACGTCGAAGCGGCACTGTGGGCGCTGATCATCACGCTGTTCCTGCGCGCGTTCGTGATCCAGGCGTTCCGCATCCCCTCCGAATCCATGAAGGACACGCTCCTGGTCGGCGACTTCCTGTTCGTGAACAAGTTCGAGTACGGCCCGAAGATGCCCTTCACGCACCTCCGCCTGCCGGGCCTGCGGCAGCCGAAGCGCGGCGACGTGATCGTGTTCCAGTTCCCGCAGGATCCCAGCAAGGACTTCATCAAGCGCTGTGTCGCCACCGGCGGCGAGACGGTGGAGATCAAGAACAAACAGGTCGCCGTGAACGGCCGGGCGCTGAACGAGCCCTACACCATCCACACGGACCCGTCGGTCAAGCCCGCCGGCTACGAGTATCGCGACAACTACGGGCCGTACACGGTGCCGCCGGGCGAGCTCTTCATGATGGGGGACAACCGTGATAACTCGAACGACAGCCGCTACTGGGGCACGCTCGAGATGGACCTGGTGAAGGGGCGGGCGATGTTCCTCTACTGGTCGTGGGACGGGGAGCGGAACTGGCCGCGCTGGAACCGCATCCTGCGCATGATCCGGTGATGCCCACCGCATACCCTGCCGCCCACGACCGGGCCGCGTCCCTCGAGGGGCCCGGGGCGTCCGCGCGCGCCGAGGCCCGCGTCGGACTCTACGTGCACGTGCCGTTCTGCGCGGTGCGCTGCGCCTACTGCGACTTCTCCAGCGGGACGCTGTCGGCGACGGCCGTGGAGCGGTATCTCGCCGGGATGGAACGCGAGGCGGCGTGGCGGGCACCGCAGGCGGAGGGTGTGGCGTTCACGTCGGTCTTCTTCGGCGGCGGCACGCCGTCGGCGTTCTCGGGCCGCCAATTTGCGCGCCTGTGGCGTGCGCTGCGATCGCACGTCACCATCGCCCCGGGCGCCGAAATCACGCTCGAGGCCAATCCCGAATCCGTACGCCCGGCGCTGCTCGACGCGTGGGCGGCCGCCGGGGTCAACCGTCTCTCGATGGGTGCCCAGAGCTTCGATCCGCAGGAGCTCTCGCGTCTGGGCCGCATCCACGACGCCGCCCGTCCGGGCGCGGCGTTCGCCCTCGCTCGGGCGCACGGCTTCCGGCGGCTCTCGCTCGATCTGATGTTCGGCTTCCCCGGGCACACCCCTGCCCGCTTCGCGGCCACGCTCGAGCGGGCGCTGGCCCTGGCGCCCGAACACCTGTCGACATACTGCTTCATCCCCGAGGCGGGGACGCCGCTGGGCGACGAGGTCCTGCGCGGCGCAGCCGGGCTCCCGGACCCCGGGCAACAGGCGGACCTCTACGCGAGCCTGTGCGAGCGGCTCGCCGGCGGGGGCTTCGGCATCTACGAGACCTCGAACTTCTGCCGGCCGGGGGCTGAGGCGCGCCACAACCTGGTCTACTGGCTGCGGCGCGACTACCTCGGGCTTGGGCCCTCGGCCCACGGGCTGTGGCGCGGCGCGCGCTACGGGAACCACTACGGGATGGGGCGCTGGGCCGCGTCGCTCGAGGCGGATCGGGCCTGCGACACGGTCGAGCCCGAGAGCGCACGCTCGCGCGCGGACGAGATCGTGATGCTCGGGCTGCGCCTCGCGACCGGGCTCGCCGCCGGCGATCACCCGCCGGCGCGCTGGGGCGAGGTGACGCGGCGCTACCGGTGCGCGTTCCGCGATGCGCTCGCCACCGGCCGGCTCGAACGCACGGCGGGCGGCGTGCGCGTCCCGCGCCGTCATCGATTCCTGGCCGACGATGTCATCGCCTGGCTGATGGCCGCCGCTGACCGCGACCCTTCCACGCGCCGTGATGGCCGGGTGGCGGCGCGCGACGCGCGGGCCGCATTTGACAGCCCCGCGACGGCCTCTCTAACCTGAGCGCCATGTCCCATCCTGCCTTCCCCGGCGCCGTGAGCCGCGAGGATCCCGAGCTCACCGATCGGCAGCGCGAGGTGTTCGTCGCCCTGGTGACGCTGCACGGCGACAGCGCGCGCCCGGTCGGCTCCGAATCGCTCGCCCATCGGGCCGGCATCCCGCTCTCGCCGGCGAGCATCCGCAATGCCCTGGCGGAGCTCGAGGGGATGGGCCTGCTGGCGCGGAGCCATGCGTCGGCCGGCCGCGTCCCGAGCGAGAGCGGCTACGACTTCCTGGTCCGCCATCTGCTCACGCCCGCCTCGCTGCCGCCCGAGCTGCTCACGCAGGTGGACGAGACGCTCCGCCGCTCCGCGCACGACGTCGAGCACCTGCTGGGCGAGGCATCGCGCCTGCTCTCCGAGCTCACGCACCAGCTGGGGCTCGCGCTGACCGCGTCGCTGGAGCACGAGCGCCTGGCCAAGCTCGAGCTGGAGCCGCTCGATGTGCGCCGGGTACTCATGGTCCTCGGCCTCGGCGGCGGAGCGGTGCGCACGCTGGTGCTGGAGTTGGACAGCCCGCTCGAGCGCAGCGAGCTGGAGGAAGTGGCGTCGGTGCTCCGCGAACGCCTGCTCGGTCGCGACCTCGCCGAGGTGCGCGACCGTCTGGCGGCCGACCCCGAGCTGGTGCGCCGCAGCGCGGTGCGCCTGGTGGCCCACTCGGCGGCGGCGCGGTGGGCACCGATGGGGCCGGCGGCGAGGTTCAGCGCCGGCGCGGGGCATATCGCCGAGCAGCCCGAGTTCGCCGGGCGTCCCCAGCTGGGTCCGCTGCTGCGGGTGGTCGAGAACGGTCCACCCCTCGACCGCCTGATGATCGAGGGCATCGAGGGCCATCCCGCGGTGCGGGTGGGCCTCGATGAGGACGTGGCGCTCAGCCGCTGCAGCCTGGTCAGCTACCCGCTGCCCGGCGAGCTGCGCGGGGCGGTCGGCGTGCTGGGGCCGCTGCGGATGGATTATGCGCGCGTGTTCTCGATCGTCGACGCCGTCGGCCGGCGCGTCGCTGAGCTGCTCTAGTCCGGGCCGATCCGGGTCCCCGCCGGCGCTGGACGAGGTGTCCCACCCGATGGACGATGTGAGCCGGAAGCCGCGCGGGCCGGACGCGGGCGGAGCGCCTGCCGGCTCGAGCGCGCCCGTGCCGGGAGCCACGCGTTCCGCCGCCAACGACGAGATCGAGGAGCCGCCGCCGGTGGACCGCTGGGAGGAGGAAGGAGGCATCGTGGAAGAGCCACCCGCCGCGCCGGCCGTCGCCCCGGCCGCGCCGGACCCCGACTACAAGGACCGCTGGCTGCGCGCCGAGGCCGAACTGCAGAACTTCCGCCGCCGTGCGTCCCGCGAGTGGGAGGAAGGTCGTCGGATGGCGGAGGAGGGCGTGCTGCTCGAGATGGTGGCGGCGCTCGACGACCTGGATCGCGCGCTCGAAGCCGCCCGCTCCTCGGGTGGCTCCGGCGCCTGGATCGAGGGCGTGACGCTGGTCGCCCAGCGCCTGCGCGACGGGCTCGCGCGCCGGGGCGTGACGGTCGAGGACCCGCTGGGACAGCCCTTCGACCCGGCCTTCCACGAGGCGTTGCTCGAGGTGGACGCACCCGCAGGCGCCGCTCCCGGCACGGTGGTGCAGGTGGCCCACAAGGGGTACCGGCGGGGGGAGCGCGCCCTGCGCGCGGCGCGCGTGGTGGTGGCGCGGACACCGGCCGGGAGCTCGGGCTAGATGGCGCGCCGCGACCTCTACGAGCTGCTCGGCGTGCCGCGTGATACGGGCGACGATGAGATCAAGAAGGCCTACCGCAAGATCGCCTTCGAGAGCCATCCCGACCGCAATCCCGGCGACAAGCCGGCGGAGCAACGCTTCAAGGACGCCACCGAAGCGTACGAGGTCCTGCGCGACCCGCAGAAGCGCGCCCAGTACGACCGCTTCGGCCATGCCGGGGTCGAGGGCGCGCCGGCCGGGGGCGGCTACGACTTCAGCGGCTTCGATCTCGCCGACGCGCTGCGGGCTTTCATGCGCGACTTCGGCGGGGAGGGCAGCTTCGAGGACCTGTTCGGCGCGCGCGGCCGCGCCGCCGGTCCGCGGCGCGGGGACGATCTGCAGGTGCGCCTGAAGCTCGGGCTGGAAGAGATCGCGACCGGGGTCGAGAAGAAGATCCGCGTCAAGCATCTCCACGCCTGCAAGGCGTGCGGTGGCCGGGGCGGGCGCGGCGAGAGCACCTGCACCCAGTGCGAGGGCCGCGGGCAGGTGCGGCACGTGCAGCAGTCGTTCTTCGGCCAGTTCGTGAACATCGCCACCTGCCCCCGCTGCCACGGTGAGGGGCGGATCATGCGCGAGCCCTGCCGGGAGTGCGGCGGCGACGGGCGCGCCGCCGAGAGCGAGACCATCGCCGTCAAGGTGCCCGCGGGGGTGTCGACCGGGAACTTCATCCCGCTGCGCGGCATGGGCGATGCGGGGCCGCGGGGCGGCCCCGCCGGCGACCTCATCGTGCTGATCGAGGAGAAGCCGCACCCGGTGTTCGACCGCGAGGGGGACGACCTCAGACTCGACGTGCCGATCGGCTTCGCGACCGCGACGCTGGGGGGCAAGGTGGAGATCCCCACGCTCGACGGCCCGCCCGCGACCATCGAGGTCGCCGCCGGGATGCAGAGCGGGCGCGTCGTGCGGGTGCGCGGGAAGGGACTCCCGGGCCTGCGCGGGGGGCGCGGCGATCTCCTCACGCGTCTCATCGTCTGGGTGCCGTCCAGGCTCAGTGCGGCCGAGCGCCGCCAGCTCGAAGAGCTGGGCCGTGGGGAGGGGCTGAAGCCGCCGCGCCCGGGGAAATCGCTGTTCGAGCGCGTGAAGGACACCTTTGCCGGCTGACGCGGCACCCCCATTCCTGTTGGTGGCCGAGCTGCCCTCGGCCGGCGCGAAGCTGACGCTTCCGGAGGACGAGAGCCACTACCTCACGCGGGTCTGCCGTGTGCGCCCGGGCGAGCGGGCGACCGCCACCGACGGCCGCGGCGGTCTCGGCGTCCTGCGGGTACTGGAGGGCGGTCGCCGGGCGGTAGTCGAGGTCGAGTCGTGTGAGCGCGCGCGGCCGGCTCGCGCGGCCTGGGTGCTGGCGGGTGCCCCGGAGGGGGAGCGCGGCGACTGGATGGTCGAGAAGCTCGCCGAGCTGGGCGTCGCCGTGTTCCAGCCGATCGACTGCGAGCGCGGGTGCTGGGAACGGATGAAGGGCCGGTCCGACCGCTGGCAGCGGCTCGCGGTGGCCGCCCTGCGTCAATCGCGCCGCCGCTTCCTGCTGGAGGTCCGGGCCCCGCAGTGGTTCGCCGAAGCCATGGCCGGGCTTCCGGCGGGGGCCGGATCCTGGCTCGCCGACGCCGCCGGGCCACCGGCGGCCACGCTCACACCTCCGCGGGAGGGGGTGGCGATCGGCCTGATCGGCCCGGCAGCGGGGCTCGCCCCCGCGGAGAGACAGGTCGCCGAGGCGAGGCATTTCCGGCCTATCTCCCTTTCGGATAGCCGCTTGCGTGCGGAGACCGCGGCCCTGGCATGGGCCAGCTGGTGGTCCGGAGGTGCGGCCGGAAGCCCTGCTCGCCCATGACTCCGGCCGGTGGCCTTGACGACCCGTCCACCCGGCCATAGACTGCGTTTGCTATTTTCGCGCGCATCCTGTCCCCGCGGCGCGAATCGTAGGTCGTGCACAGCCAGATCTTGATTTCTCAACATACTAGGGTGGAGAGGGGGCGATTCATTGCCCGGCATCAGGGTGAAGGACGGCGAGTCCTTCGAGAGCGCCCTGCGCCGCTTCAAGAAGAAATGTGAGAAGGCGGGGATCCTTTCGGATCTGCGCCGGCATCAGCATTTCGAGAAGCCGAGCGAGCGGCGCAAGCGCAAGTTGAACGCGGCCAAGCGGAAGAACCTGGCCCGTCGACAGGAGAACTAGCGGAACTGGAGCTGCGACTGGGGCTGACCTGGCTGGACTGGACGCTGTTGGTCCTCGTCCTCCTGTTCGCGATCGGTGGTTTCCTGCGCGGCACCATCGCGCAGGTCTTCGTCGTTCTCGGCGTGCTCACCGGGTTGTGGGCCGCCGTCTTCGTCTCAGGGTGGGTCGGCACGCACTGGCACGGCGCCCGGCCCGCCGTGGCGTTCCTGGCGTTGCGATGGCTGGTGGCCGCACTCGCCGGTCTGGCGGTGGCGGCACTCTTGCAATGGTGGGGCGACCGCCTCGGTAAGGCGGTGCGGGAGGGGCCGCTGGGTTGGCTCGACCGCGGCGGCGGTCTCGTGGTCGGGGCGGGTCTCGGCGCGATCGTCGGCTCATTCGTCCTGCTCGGCGCGCTCACGATCCAGCACCCGAGCGCGCCCGGGGTCGCGGTGGCGCACGCGCGCGTCGCGGCACCGGCGATGGGTGTGGCCGCGGAGGTGTGTTCCTTCGGCGAGGCGTATCTCCCCGGCAGCGGCTGGCTGAAGCAACGGTTCCTTGCGGCGAAGCGGCGCGCCGTCCGCATCCGCGAGAGCGGATCCCGGTCGAAGACGAGCTGAGACGGGACCGGAGCCGCCCGGGGGTGTGAGCGGCGTGGACGAGCATTCCCTTCGACTTCTCGAGTTCCATCGCGTGACCGCGGCGGTCGCGGAGCGTGCGGCGAGCGAGGTGGCGAAAGCCGCCCTCGCGGCGGCTCGTCCCATCCCCGCCGCGCGAGAGCGCGGGGAGGAGTGCGCGCGGCTGGCCGAGGCGATCCGTCGCGCCGGCGAGCCTGGCGAGTGGTGCTTCACCGGCGTGGGTCTGCTGGCCGGAGCGCTCGAGGGGCGGGGGCCGGAGCCGGCGCCGCTCGACGGGCCGGCGCTGGTGGGGGTGCTGGGGTGGCTCGAGGCGGGCGAGAGCACGCGCGACGCCTGGACGGGCGAGTCGCGCGCGCGCTTTCCCGCGCTCGCGAAGGTGGTGGACGCGGTGCCGGCGTTCGGTTCGTTGCGCGCCCGGCTCGCGGCCGCGCTCGACGGGGACGGCCGGCTTCGCGATTCGGCCTCGCCGGCGCTCCAGCGCCTGCGCGCCGAGCTGGCGGCGGGCGAGCAGCGACTGGCACAGCAGCTCGAGCGCTGGGCGGCGGGCTTCGGGGCGAACGCGTACGTGACGCGGCACGGCGACCGCTTCGTCGCGCTGGTGCCGGCGGCGGGCTTCCCGCGCCGCCGGGCGGTGGTGCACGACGTCTCGGGGAGCGGACAGTCGCTGTTCGTCGAGCCCCTCGAGGCGTGCGAAGCGAACAACCGGCTGCTGGAGGTGCGCGCGGCGGCGGGCGAGGAGGAGCGGCGCATCCTGCGGGAGCTGGCGCGCGCCGTCGCCGACGCGGGCGACGCGCTCCGGGCGCTGGAGGGGGCACTCGCGCATCTGGACGGTTTGCGGGCGAGGGCGCGCTGGGCACGCGAGTTCGGCGGCGCGGCGGTGACGCCGGGCGGGGAGCGGCTCCGGCTGCGGCGCGCGCGACATCCACTGCTGGCGATGGCGGAACGCCAGGGCGGGCGGGAGGTGGTGCCGCTCGACCTGGAACTGGGCGAGCCGGCGCGCGTACTGCTGGTGAGCGGCCCGAACATGGGCGGCAAGACGGTGCTGTTGAAGACCGTGGGGCTGATGGTGGCGCTGAGCCACGCCGGCTTCGCGGTGACGGCGGACGAAGGGAGCGCGGTGCCGGAGATCGCCAGCGTGGTGGTGGACCTGGGCGACGAGCAGTCGGTGGACCAGGGGTTGTCGTCGTTCGCGGCGCACCTCAAGGTGCTCGGGCGCATGGCCGGGGCGGCCGGCCCGGAGAGCCTGCTGCTCTGTGACGAGCTCGGCGCCGGGACCGATCCCGAGGAGGGCGCGGCCCTCGGTCGCGCGCTGATCGAGCACTTCGCCGGCCACGACGCCTGGTGCGTGGTGACCACGCACCTCGGCAGCCTCAAGCGCGTCGCCGGACAGGTGCCGGGGGTGATGAACGGCTCGCTCGAGTTCGACCAGGCCACGCTCAATTCGCGCTACCGGTTCCTGCCCGGGGTGCCGGGCGCGAGCCATGCGCTGTCGGTGGCCGAGCGGCTGGGCTTCCCGGCGCCCCTGCTCGCGCGCGCCCGCGCGCTGACCCCCGAGGAGACGCGCGCGCTCGAGCGGCTGATCGCCGAGCTGAACGAGACGAACCGCCGCACCGCCGCAGCGGCGGCGGCGCTGGAGACGGCGCGCGCCGAGGCCGAGCGCCTGGCGGGCGAGCACCGCGCGGCACTCGAAGCGTCGCGCACCAGCCTTGCCGAGCAGCGGCGTCGCGTCACGCGCGAGGGCGAGACGCTGCTCGCCCGCGCGCGCGAGCTGTGGCAGACGGTGCAGCGCGAGGCGCGGCGCGACGAGAAGACCCGTACCGACGCGGGCCGCCTGCGCGAGGAGATCCGCGCGCTGGAGCGCGAGCACGACGCGCTGAGCGGCGCGGCCGAAGCGGCCGCAGCGCCGCCGCCGCCGGCCCTGGCGCCCGGGCAGCGGGTGCGGGTCGTGGACCTCGGCGTGGAGGCCGAGGTGGTGAGCGGCCCCGACGCTGAGGGCCGCGTACGGCTGCGGCGCGGGAGTTGGAACATCGAGAGCCACGCGAGCCGGCTGGCCGCGGCGGCGGCAAGCGCGGCCGAGCCGCGCCCGCTGGGCGGCACCTGGAGCCCAGCCGATGACGCACCGCCGCTCGAGGTGGACCTGCGCGGCATGGAGAGCGACGAGGCGCTGACGGCGCTGGATGGCGGGCTCGACCGCGCGGTGCTGGCCGGGCTCTCCGAGCTGCGCATCGTGCACGGGATCGGGCGCGGCGTGCTGCGCGCCGCGGTGGAGCGACATCTGCGCGGCCATCCGCAGGTGGCGGGGCAGCGCGCGGGCCAGGTGGGCGAGGGCGGCCGCGGCGTGACCGTGGCGAGGATCCGGTGAGCGCCGCCGGGCGGCCGCTGGGCCGCGGCGCGCCGCGCCTCGCCGACGACTGGGTGGAGCGCGTGCGCGCGGCGAGCGACGTCGTCGAGGTGATCGCCCAGACCGTGCAGCTCAAGCGGGTGGGACGCAACTGGACCGGGCTCTGCCCGTTCCACAAGGAGAAGTCGCCGTCGTTCTCGGTCAACCCCGACCGGCAGTTCTACCACTGCTTCGGATGCAAGGCCGGCGGCGACGTGTTCCGGTTCGTGCAGGAGACGGAGAAGGTGGAGTTCCTCGAGGCGGTCGAGCTGCTGAGCCGGCGTGCCGGCATCCCGGTGCCGGAGCGACGCGCGGGCGAGCGGGCGGTGCGCACGCCGCTGCTGGACGCACTCGAACAGGCGGCGACCGCCTACGAGCAATGGCTCGCGGACCCGCAGCGCGGCCGTGCGGTCCGCGAGTACCTCGAGTCGCGCGGGATCGTGCACGAGACGGTGCGGGCGTTCCGGCTCGGGCTGGCGCCCGAGGGCTGGGAGAACCTGGCCGGCCGGCTGGTACCGCGCGCCGGCGAGGAGGTGCTGGTGCAGGCGGGACTGGCCATGCGGCGCGAGGGGAGGTCGGGGGTCTACGACCGCTTCCGCGACCGGCTCATGGTGCCGCTCATCGCCCCGGGCGGGACGGTGGTGGGCTTCGGGGCGCGCGCGCTCGGCGACGAGCCGCCCAAGTACCTGAACTCGCCCGAGACGCCGGTGTACCACAAGGGGTCGTTCCTGTTCGCGCTCGAGGCCGCGCGCAGGAGCGCCGACGCCGCGGGCGAGATGGTGGTGGTCGAGGGCTACTTCGACGCGATTGCCCTCCATCAGGCGGGGCTCACGCACACCGTGGCGACCTCGGGCACGGCGCTCACCGCCGACCAGTCGCGGCTGCTGCGGCGCGCCGTACCTCGGGTGGCGCTGACCTACGACGGCGACGACGCCGGGCGGGACGCCATGATGCGCTCGCTTGCGGTGCTGCTGGCGGAGGGGCTGGAGGTGGTGGTGGTGGACCTGCCGCAGGGCGAGGATCCCGATACGCTGGTGCGGCGCGGCGGCGCCGAGGCCTGGCGCGCGCGGCGCGCGGCCGGCTACGACCCGGTGGAGTTCATCCAGCGTCACGTGCTGCGCGCGGGCGGCGGCGCCGCGGCGGGCGATCCCCGCGAGCGGGCGCTGCAGGCGGTGGTGCGGCTCGCGGCCGAGGTGCGCGACCCGATCCGCGTGCGGTTGCTGCTCGAGCGCGCGAGCCAGGTGTTCGGTCTGCCCGAGTCCGTGCTGGGCCGGGCGGTCGGTATGCAGAAGGGCGGCCAGAGCACCGAGGCGCCGCTCAAGGCGGCGGTGCGCGAACAGCGGCGGGGCGAGAGCGAGCTGGAGCGGGCGCTCCTGCGTGCGCTGCTCCACGCGCCCGAGCAGCTCGAGGCGGCGCGGGCGAAGCTGAGCCCGGAGGATTTCCAGGACGCCGACTGCGCCTCGCTGGCGCGCTGGCTGTGGAGCGGCAGGGCGGACCTGCCCGAATCGGGGGTCGAGGGGGCGCTGGCGCGCGAGCTGGCGGCGAGCGGCGCTGGAGACAAGAACTGGTCAGCCGAGGCTGTTGGTGCGGCTCGCCTGATCCTGGAGCGGAAGCTCCTCCAGCGGCTGAAGGAACGAAAGATCCAATTGAGCCGAGCCCCTGACGGGCCGGACACATCGCGGCTGATGGAAGAAGTGAACGAGCTGGCACGTACCTTGAAAGAGTTGAGCGCGCAGGGTTGAGCGGCCCGCGCGCGGGACGACGGATCACACGGGGGGTTCCATGGCGGTGAGCACCAGCCGGGAGAAGAAGATCAGCGCGAAGGAGACCAGGGCCCGCGAGCAGGCGGCCCGGCGGCGGCTCCTCGACGAGATCAAGTCGATGGCGCTGCGCCAGGGGTATCTGACCGAGGATCAGATCGTCTGGCAGATCGGGGAGGAGATGGAGCCCGAGGTGCAGGTGGACCTCATGGAGGAGATCCACGGCATGCTGAACCAGATGCGCATCGAGGTCTTCGAGACCGAGGAGGAGGCCCAGGAGCGCATCAAGAAGCTGCGCAAGATCGAGGACAAGAAACCCTCGGCCGCGGCCAAGGCGGCGCCCCAGCAGCCCGTCCGCTACGACGACCCCGTGCGCATGTACCTGCGCGAGATGGGGCGCGTGCCGCTCCTCACCCGCGAGGGCGAGGTGGAGATCGCACGTCGCATCGAGGCGGGCGAGCGGCAGGTGCTCTCGGCGCTGTTCCGTGCCGAGCCGGCGGTGCGCGAGATCCGCAGCATGCTCAAGAAGCTCAAGGAGGGGCTGCTCAAGATCCAGGACTTCATCAAGGTGGACGAGAACGCCGCCACCGAGCCGGCGCTCAAGAAGGAGCGCCAGCGTGCGGTCAAGATCCTCGAGCGGGTGTTCGTGCTGCAGAAGCGCTACAACGACACGCTCGTGCGTCAGAACGGGCGCATGACCGAGAAGCAGCGCCAGAACCTCCAGGCTAACTGGGCCAAGGTCGAGGCCGAGCTGACGCAGGAGATGAACAAGCTGTCGATGAACCCGCGCATGGTGGATGCGCTCGCGGTGCCGGTGAAGGAGCTGGCCCAGCGCGCGCAGGATTGGGAGGAGTCGATCGCGCATCTCGAGCAGCGCCACGGGCACAGCGTCGAGGAGATGAACGCCTTCGCGCGGCGGCTCAAGCAGGGCCCGCGCGAGGTGCGCGCGGTCAAGCGCGACTCGGGTCTGCCCCCGGCCCAGATCGCCGAGTTTCAGGTCGAGCTCAAGACCATCAAGCGCGACGTCAAGAAGCTCGAGGACGACGCGAAGATGTCGAGGGAGCACTTGCTCGAGCTGTTCCGCCAGATCCGCGACGGCGAGCGCGCCACCGCCCAGGCCAAGCGGGAGATGATCGAGGCCAACGTGCGGCTGGTGATCTCGATCGCCAAGCGCTACACCAACCGCGGCCTCGAGTTCCTGGACCTCATCCAGGAGGGGAACTCCGGCCTGATGCGGGCCGTCGACAAGTTCGACTACACCAAGGGCTACAAGTTCTCGACCTACGCCACCTGGTGGATCCGCCAGGCGATCACCCGGGCGATCGCCGACCAGGCCCGCACCATCCGCGTGCCGGTGCACATGATCGAGCACATCAACCGGGTGGTACGCGTCTCCCGCCGGCTGGTGCAGGAGCTGGGACGCGAGCCGAACCCCGAGGAGATCGCGGAGCGGCTCGAGCTGCCGGTCGACAAGGTCAAGAGCATCATCAAGGCGGCGCAGGAGCCGATCTCGCTCGACCGCCCGATCGGCGAGGACGACGACTCGAACCTGGGCGACTTCATCGAGGACACCAGCGTGGTGAGCCCCGCCCACTCGGCGGCCTCGGCGATGCTGCGTGACGAGGTGAACGATGTGCTGAAGACCCTCACGCCGCGCGAGGCGAAGGTCATCCGCCTGCGCTTCGGGCTCACCGACGATGGTGCCCAGCGCACGCTCGAGGAGGTGGGGGCGTTCTTCAACGTGACGCGCGAGCGCATCCGCCAGATCGAGGCCAAGGCGCTGCGCAAGCTGCGCCACCCGACGAGGAGTCGGAGGCTGAAGGCGTATACGGAGCTGCTGTAGAGGGGAACGACGCCCCGCTCGCTTGACACCCCCCGACCCCGATGCTAGAAACACACGGCTTTTGGCGCACGGATGCATGCGCGCCCATCGCTGGGCCCATAGCTCAGCGGTCCAGAGCGGCCGGCTCATAACCGGCGAGACCCTGGTTCGAATCCAGGTGGGCCCATGAGTCCACGGCGCGGAGGCCGCGCGGACGCGCGGCGCACGGCCTCCGGGGGCGGATAGCTCAGCTGGCAGAGCACCAGGATCACAACCTGGGGGTCACAGGTTCGAGCCCTGTTCCGCCCACCATCCATCCCGCGCGCCGTGGTCGTTCCGGCCGCGGGACGCCGCCTCGACCCGAGACCCGTGTGATACGCGGGAGGACCGGATGACGCTGGCACCGCCCCGAGATCGGAACCGCACCCACGCGCGACCGGGCACCTGCGCCCGGCCCGCGGCGCGCCCGCGCGGTCGCGCGCGCGACGGCCGCCGGGCCGCCGACACCCGCACGGGCGGGGACGTCATCACGACGTCCCCGTTCTTCGTTTGCGGAGCGCCGTGAACGACGAGCTCCAGACGCTCTGGGCGCTGCACGGACTCGACGAGCGCCTGGTGACGCTCCAGACCGCGCTGGCGCGCTTCCCGGCGCAGCGGCAGAGCGTCGAGGAGCGGCTCGCCGGCGACCGCACCCGCCTCGAAGCGCTCAAGAAGGAGCTGGGCGAGTACCAGGTCCGGCGCCGCCAGATGGAGAAGGACATCGAGGTCCTGGTGGCTGAAGAGCGCAGGTTCCAGGGTCAGCTCCCGCTGGTGAAGAAGAACGAGGAGTACACCGCGCTCCTGCACGAGATCGCCGGCGCCAGGCAGAAGCGTTCCGACCGCGAGACCGAGCTGCTCACGCTCATGGACGAGGAGGAGCAGCGCCAGGGCGAGAAGCCCGTACTCGAGAGGGCGCTGGCGTCGGTGGCGGCGGAGACCGCCGAACGCCTCCAGGCGTTCGGCGCCGAGGAGCAGGAGGAGCGTGGGCGGGTCGCCGCGGTCGAAGCCGAGCGCGCCACGCTGATGGCGCGCCTGACGGCGGCGACCAAGAGCCGCTACGAGCGCATCCGCGCCTCGAAGGAGGGGCGCGCGGTGGTGCCGATCCAGAAGGGCGCCTGCGGCGGGTGCTACCGAGGCCAGCCGCCCCAGATGCTCCAGGAGGCGCGCCGCGGCGATCGTCTGCTCACCTGCGACGGATGCGGCCGACTCCTGATCTGGCCGCCCGACACGACCGGCTGAGCCCGGCGCCGTCCAACGGCGCCATCGCGACGTCCGGCGGAGGGTCCCGATGACCGAGCCCCGCCCGAGCCCGCGGCGAGAGGACCTGCCGTTCCGTCGCATCGCGCTCGTCCTCAGCGGCGGCGGCGCGCTCGGCGCCTACGAGGTGGGCGTCCTCAAGGTGCTCGAGATGGCGGGCATCCGCCCCGCGATCCTGGCCGGGGTCTCGGTGGGTGCCGTCAACGCCGTGCTGTGGCTGGCCAATGGCTTCCGCACCGAGCCCCTCGTGCGCGTCTGGGCGGCGCTGCGCGCATCCAGCGTCGGGATGCGCTGGTTGACCCTGATGGTGCGCGCGCTGGGGGCCTTCGTCGCCACGCTCGCGGGGGTGCAGATCCTGCTGACGGTCGCCGGGTCCCACGAGCTGAGTCCGGGGATGCTCTTCCTCCGACCCGACACCGGGCATTCCGAAGTGGAGGGAGCCGTGCTCGACGTGCTGGCGTGGCTGCTGGTGGCGATGCTGGGCGTGATCATCATCCGCGCCTCGCGGAGCGCCGAGGACTGGCTGGCGCGTCTCTCGTCTGCACGCGACCCGCACCGGCTGCATCGCTGGTACGGCTGGATGCTGGCGCTGGGGACGGCGGCGCATCTCGTCACCTGGGTGGCCGGGATCGCCTGGCCGCACCGCTTCAGCGCCTCGTTGCTGCTGGTCGGCGCGCTGCTCTGGGTCGCGAACCGCCCGGGGCGGACCGGCGACCGGACGCGGCGGCTGTTCCTGCGTTTTCTCCCCGAGACCGGGGGACGGGGACTCTGGGGCAGCCACGCCCGCCGGCGCGTCATCCAGCGCGTCGTGGCCGAGGGCGATCCGGGGGCCCTGGTGGGCGCGGAGACCCATCTCATCATCAGCGCCTGCGCGATCGGGAGCGGCCAGATGGGCTACTTCGTCAACTGGCCCGATCCGAGCGCGGCTTTCCGAGGGCGGATTGCCGCGTCGGTCGGCGAGGTGATCCCGCTGCGGACCCCCGAGGAGGTCATCGAGGCGGCGGTCGCCTCCTCGGCGATCCCGGTGGTTTTCGAGCCGGTGCGCGTGGGCGCGCGCGAGTTCGTCGACGGCGGAGTGTTCGCCAACCAGCCGCTGCACGCGGTGCTCGCGGACGACGCCGACGCCATCATCGTCGTGCTGGTCTCGTCGAGCGGCGGGCCGCCGAAACCGCGGCGCGAGCCGAATCTGCTCGAGCTGGCGGCGCGGCTGCTGGAGATCGCCAACTGGCGTGACCTGCAGGCCGAGCTGCGGGCGCTGCCCGCGGGGTGGTCCCCGGCGCCGCCGGCCGCGCGGCAGCCCGCGCGGGTGTGCGTAGTCGAACCCGATCGCGTCCTGCCGGGCGGTCTGTATGGATTCTCGCCCGGGAACGCGGCGGATCTCCAGCGTCTCGGCGAGCGCGACGCGCGGCGGGCCCTCGCGGCGGCGGGTTGGCTCGCCGACGCGGCGGCGGGGGCCGGCCAGTCTTCGGCCGCTGCTCCGCCGCCCCCGCCTGGCGCTTGAGCGCGCACGCGCGGTCGAGTATCTTCGCTCGATGCCGGATCCCCCGTCGGGTTGCTGGACGCTGCGTTGCGACGGCGGCGCCCGCGGCAACCCGGGCCCCGGGGCGCTGGGCTACGCGCTCATCGACCCGTCAGGCCGCGAGGTGGACGCGCGCGGGGAGACGCTCGGGGTGGTGACCAACAACGTGGCGGAGTACCGGGCGCTGATCGCCGGGCTCGAGTCGGCGGCGCATCACCAGGCCGACCCGCTCACGGTGTGCATGGACTCCGAGCTGGTGGTGCGGCAGATGACCGGCGAGTACCGCGTCAAGCACGCGGGCCTGAAGCCCCTGCACGCCGAGGCGCGGCGGGCGGCGGGCCGGTTCGCGTCGGTGCGGTTCGTCGCCGTCAGAAGGGAGGACAACGCGCGTGCGGACCAGCTTGTCAACGAGACGCTGGACCGTGCGCTCGACACGAATTCCGAGTCTCCCAGGTGATCGCGGTTGATGTGCCGACGCTTCCGCGCAAGCGGTCGCCGAGGCCGTCAGCCGAGGAAAGTCCGAACTCCACAGGGCAGGGTGCTGGGTAACTCCCAGGGGGCGTGAGCCCACGGAAAGTGCAACAGAGAGCAGACCGCCAACGGGCGCGCGGCAACGCGCGCTGCGGGCAAGGGTGAAACGGTGCGGTAAGAGCGCACCAGCGGTCCCGGTGACGGGGCCGGCTCGGTAAACCCCACCTGGAGCAAGACCGCATAGAGGGGGAGGAGTGTGACCCGCTCCGCTACCACCCCAGGGTCGGTCGCATCGAGGCGTCCGGGAACGGGCGCCCCAGACAAATGATCACCACGGAGCAATCCGACAGAATTCGGCTTACGGGAGACTCGGGTTGAAGGACCGGCTGCGCCCGGCGGGATGCTCCCGCCGGGCGGCTGCGCCGGGAGGTCCGCAGGTCATGGAGCCCTCGCCTGCCGGGGGCGGATCGCCGCGCGCCGCCGCACCGAGTCGTCCGGGCGGCGCTCCGCGCGCGGCGATCCGCGTGTCTTGATTCGCCCGCGGGCGGCTGCTAGCGTCGGCGCCGAGTCGATGCGCCACGCGTTCCTCCCCCCGACCCGGACTCCATGATCGCCACGCCCGTCCCGACCCAGTGGGTGCTGCATCCCCGCTCGCAGCCGCAGCGGGCGCTCCTGCTCGCGCGCGAGCTGGGCGCACCCCCGGCGATCGGCCACACGCTGGTCAATCGCGGCCTGGCCGACGCGGCCGCGGCGCTGCGATTCCTCTCGCCGGCGCTGGACGACCTGCATGACCCGTTCCAGCTGCTCGGCCTCGACGCGGCGGTCGAGCGCATCCGGCGCGCCATCGAAGCGGGCGAGACCATCCTGGTCCAGGGCGACTACGATGTGGACGGCATCACCTCGACCTACATCCTCCACACCACGCTGACGGAGCTGGGAGGCACGTCACGGTGCCGCATCCCGCACCGCACGCGGGACGGCTACGGCCTCTCGGTGGCGGCGGTGGAGGAGGCACGAAGTCTCGGCGGCACGCTGATCGTGACCGTCGACTGCGGCATCACCGCGGTCGAGGCGGTCGCGCGGGCGAAGACGCTCGGCATCGACACGGTCATCACCGACCACCACGAGCCCTCCTCGGCCCTGCCCGACGCGTGCGCGATCGTCAACCCGCTGCGGCCGGGATGCCCGTACCCGTTCAAGTCCCTGGCCGGCGTCGGGGTCACCTATAAGCTGGTCGAGGCCCTGCTGCGCGGGCGCGGGCGCAGTCAGCGCGCGCAGGAGTTCCTCGACGTCGTAGCACTCGGCACCATCGCCGACGTGGTGCCGCTGGTGGGCGAGAACCGCATCCTCGCCACGCTCGGGCTCGAGCGGCTGAATCGCACGCGGCACCTCGGGCTGCGCGCGCTGCTCGAGCGCTGCGGTCTCGCCGGCCGGCGCGTGACCAGCGGCCAGATCGCCTTCGTGCTCGCCCCGCGCATCAACGCGGCCGGACGCATGGGCCACGCGGAGCAGGCGCTGCGCCTGCTGCTGGCGCGCGACGAAGGCGAGGCGCGCGCGTGCGCGGAGAGCCTCGAGGATGACAACGAGCGGCGGCGACGCTTCGACGCGACCGCCGCCGCCGAGGCCGCGGCCCGCGTCGAGCAGGAGCTGGGCTGGCCGGAGTGCGCCTCGATCCTCCTGTGGTCCGAGGACTGGCACCCGGGCGTGCTCGGCATCGTCGCCTCGCGCATGGTCGAGCGATTCCAGCGCCCGACGATCCTGGTGGCCCTCGACGGCGACCGGGGGCGCGGCTCGGGGCGCAGCCTGTCGGGTCTCGACCTGACGCGCGTGCTGGACGGCTGCGGCGATCTGCTCGAGGCTTACGGGGGGCATGCCCTGGCGGCCGGGCTGACGGTGACGCGCGACCGGCTGCTGGAGCTTCGCGAGCGGTTCGAGCGGCTGGTGCGCGAGCGCGCGAAGCCGGGGGATTTCGTGCGCCGCCTCGAGTTCGACGCCGACGTCTCGCTGGGCGAGTGCGATGCCGGACTGGTGGAGTGGGTCGAGCGCCTGTCGCCGCACGGGCTCGGCAATCCCGAGCCGGTCTACCGGGTCGCCCGGGCCGAGGTCGACTCCGCCTCCGTGGTGGGCGGCGGCAAGCATCTTCGGCTCTCGGTGCGCGACCGGACCGGAAGCGCGGAGGCGATCGGCTTCGGGCTCGGCGGCCAGGCGGACGCGGTGCGGCGCGCCGGCGCGTGCGCGCTGGCGTTCGTGCCCACGCGCAACGAATGGAACGGCGTCTCGCGGATCCAGCTCAAGCTCAAAGGTGTGCAGCTGCCGTGAACGGCGCCGGCGGCCACCCCGAGCTGCGCGCGGCGCTAGTCGCCGAGCTCGAGGAGCGCGCCCAGAAGGTGGACCGCGACCGGGTCGGGGCCGCCTTCGACTTCGCCGACCAGGCGCATGGCGACCAACGACGGGAGTCCGGACAGCCGTTCATCTCGCACGCGGTCGAGGTGTGCCGCATCCTGCTGGGCCTGCTCGAGACCCGCCTGGACACCACGCTCGCCTGCGCCGCCCTGCTCCACGACGTGGTCGAGGACACCGCCATCACGCCCGCAGATCTCGAAAAGCGCTTCGGCAAGGAGGTGGCGGGGCTGGTCGAGGGGGTGACCAAGCTCTCGGGGCTCCACTTCGACAGCCGCGAGGCGGCGCAGGCCGAGAACTTCCGCAAGATGCTGCTGTCGATGTCGCGCGACCTGCGCGTCATCTTCATCAAGCTGGCCGACCGGCTGCACAACATGCGCACCATCGAATACCTGCGCGCGGACAAGGCGCAGCGGATCGCGGCGGCGACGCGCGACATCTACGCGCCGCTCGCGCACCGGCTGGGCATGGCGGGCATCAAGCGCGAGCTGGAGGACCTGTCGCTCAAGACCCTGGACCCGGTCGCCTACCAGGAGCTGGCGCAGCGGATCCAGGTGCGGCGCGAGGAGCGCGAGGCGTTCCTGGCCGAGGTGCGGGAACAGCTCCAGGACGGCCTGCGCGCCGCCGGCATCAAGGCCGAGGTGGCGGGGCGGCCCAAGCACTTCTACTCGATCCATCAGAAGATGCGCGCCGGCCGGCCGCTCGAGGACATCTACGACCTGTTCGGCCTGCGCATCGTCACCCACACGCGCAACGACTGCTATCGCGCGCTCGGCGTGGTGCACGACCTGCTTGAGCCGGTGGGCGACCGGTTCAAGGACTACATCGCCACCCCCAAGAGCAACATGTACCAGTCGCTGCATACGACGGTGCTGGCGCGCAACGGCGAGATGGTCGAGGTGCAGATCCGCACCCGCGAGATGCACCGCACCGCGGAGACCGGCATCGCCGCGCACTACGTCTACAAGCAGGGCGGTCGCGTGGACGAGGAGCTGGACGCCAAGCTCGGGGGCTTCGTGGCGCAGACCGCGGACTGGCAGAACACCGCCACCGACGACGAGTACATCGATTTCCTCCGCACCGCCCTCTACCAGGAGGAGGTGTACGTCTACACGCCGCGGCGCGAGCTGAAGCGGTTGCCCAAGGGCTCGACCCCGCTGGACTTCGCCTTCCTCATCCACACGCAGGTCGGCCAGCACACGGTGGGGGCACGGGTGAACGGCGACCTCGTGCCGCTGCGCTACCAGCTCCGCAACGGGGATACGGTGGAGATCATCACCTCGCCGCAGGCCCAGCCCCACGAGGACTGGCTCAAGATCGCGCGCACGACCGGGGCACGCAGCAAGATCCGCCACTGGCTCCGCCAGGAGCGGCTCACCGACAGCGTGTCCCTGGGCCGCGAGATGATCGAGCGCGAGCTCAAGCGCCTGCGCATCAAGGCCGACGAGAAGGAGCTGGCCGAGGTCGCGCTCGGATTCGGCTGCAGCGATCTCGAGCAGATGTACGCGCGCTTCGCCGAGGGCTCGCTCTCGGTGACCACGGTGTTGCACAAGCTGAAGCCCGAGAAGGAGACCTTCGCCGAGCGGCTCGCGAAGGGGCCGCTCGAGGCGCTGGGAATCGGCCGCAAGCCCGCCGCCGGCATCCGCATCCAGGGTCTCGACAACGTCATGCTCCACTTCGCGCGCTGCTGCCAGCCGGTGCCGGGCGACCGCGTGATCGGCATCGTCACCCAGGGCCGGGGGGTGTCCGTGCATCGCCAGGACTGTCCGAACACCTTCGACGAGCGCGTGCCGCGCGAGCGCAAGGTGGCGGTCGATTGGGACGCCGGCCGCGGCGAGACCTTCCCGGTGCGCCTGGTCGTCTACGGCCAGGACCGGACCTCGCTGCTCGCCGACATCGCCAAGGCCATCGCGGCGACGCAGGTGAACATCCGGACGGCGGGGATGGCGAGCGAGGACCAGACCGCGCGCGGCGTGTTCGTGGTCGAGGTGCTACACCTGGCCAAGCTCCAGGAGGTGATGGGGGCGATCCGCAAGGTGAAGGGCGTGACGCGCGTCGAGCGCCGCCAGCGCTTCATCAAGTCTGCGGCGCCGCCGCGCAAGGCGAGCGGCGGCGCGTGAGCCGGTCCCCGCGGCCGCGGGCCGTGCGCGGCGTCCGCGCGCGCGCGGACGCATGAGGGCGCTCGTGCAGCGCGTCGCGCGTGCGCAGGTGAGCGTCGCCGGCCGCGTGGCGGGCGCCATCGACCGGGGACTGCTGGTGCTGCTCGGCGCCACCCACGCCGACCGCGGGGCCGACGCCGACTGGCTCGCGCGCAAGGTCGCCGGGTTGCGGGTGTTCGCCGACGACGCGGGACAGATGAACCTGGACCTGGCGTCCGCGGGCGGGCGGGCGCTGGTGGTGCCGCAGTTCACCCTCTACGGCGACACGCGCCGCGGCCGCCGCCCCGATTTCCTCGCCGCCGCCCGCCCCGAGCACGCCGAGCCGCTGTTCGAGCGCTTCTGCGCCACGCTCGCGGGCGAGGGGATCGGCGTGGAGCGCGGGGTGTTCCGCGCGCACATGGCGGTGGAGCTGCTGAACGACGGGCCGGTGACGCTGCTGATCGAGAGCCCGGCGTCGGGCGATGCAGGCGAGGGGCCTGCGGGGCCGTCGGGCGGGCGGGACGCATGAGACGCGAACCGCTGTTCTGGCGGGGGGCGGGCGCGCTGGTGCTGGCCTCGGCGTCGCCGCGGCGGGTGGCGTTGTTGCGACAGGCGGGCGCAGTGTTCACCGTCGTGGATCCCGGACCCGACCGGGAGTGGCCGGGCGAGGCCGAGCCCCGACACGGGGTGCGCGCACTCGCGCTCGAGAAGGCGCGACGGGTCGCGGCGCGGCGGCCGGGGCGCGTGGTGATCGGCGCCGACACCGTGGTGGTGCTGCGCGGCCAGCGGCTTGGTAAGCCCCGGGAGGCCGCGGAGGCGACGGCGATGCTGCAGCGGCTGCACGGGCGCACGCACGAGGTGTGGACCGGGATCGCCGTGGTCCGCGACGGCGAGGCGCGCACGGCCGCCGAATGCGCGAAGGTCCAGTTCGTCCGCATGGAGCCGGACGACATCGCGGCGTACGTCCGCACCGGCGAGCCGCTCGACAAGGCGGGCGCCTACGGTGTGCAGGGGCTCGCCGCCCAGTTCGTGCGCCGCGTCGAGGGCGATTACACCACGGTCGTAGGGCTGCCGCTCGCGCGCCTGCGGCAGGTGCTGCGCGATTTCGCCTGACCCGGGGCGGGCGCGGGCAATCCTCCTTGTCGTCCGCTCGCGGCCTCCACCAGGATGCCGCCCCTGGCGGCCCCGCCCGGCCGAGATCGAGCGACCGCTTCTTCGTCGGCCAGGGGGACGCCACGCGTGCCCACATCCGCCAGCATGTCCTCGAGCGGCTCGCCGTCCTCGCGGGCCCCAAGAAGGACATCGTCGAGAAGCTGTAAGCCGGTCCGGGCCCCAGGGCCATGGATGGTGCCGCGCGCGCGGGGACCCTTCCCGTCCTCCCGCGCCGCTCTTCCCGGCGATGCCCCGCGGACCGGGCGGCCGCGCCGATGGCCGCGTTCTTGACAGGGTCGCGAGCAGCGTGCTAGCGTGCCGCGTTTCAAAAGGATAGCGGCGACCTCACCCGGCGTCTCGCGGCCCCGGAACACGGTGCCGCGTTCTGGCGTGCCCGCGGCATCGCCCGCGTGTAGCCCCGACGGAGGAACGCATGAAGACCTATACGGCCCGGCCGGACGACATCCACCGCCAGTGGCTCCTGGTGGACGCCGCCGGCAAGCCGCTGGGGCGGCTGGCGAGCCAGGTGGCGACGGTTCTGAAGGGCAAGCACAAGCCCATCTACACCCCGCACATGGACACCGGCGACCACGTGGTGGTGATCAACGCGGAGAAGGTCGCGTTGAGCGGCGCCAAGGCCACCGACAAGAGGTACTTCCGGCACACGATGTACCCGGGCGGCGCGCACTGGATCGGCATCCGCGAGCTGATGGCGAAGCACCCGGATCGCGTGATCACGCAGGCGGTGCGCGGCATGATGCCGAAGACGAAGCTGGGCCGGGCGATGCTGCGCAAGCTCAAGGTGTACGGGGGCTCCGAGCATCCGCACGAGGCGCAGCAACCGATCGCCTGGCAGCCCAAGGCATGAGGCGGGGACCGAGGAGACCATGACGACGACCACGGACAAGTCGCGCACCGGCCGGCGCAAGGAAGCGGTGGCGCGCGTGCGCATGCTCCCCGGCACCGGCAGGATCACCATCAACGACCGCACGCCGCTCGAGTACCTGGCGCGCGAGACGCTCGCCAAGCACGCGCTTCATGCCCTGACCGTGACCAACACCGTGGGCAAGTTCGACATCATCGCCCGCGTCCATGGCGGGGGGTTGAGCGGACAGGCGGGTGCCGTGCGGATGGCGATTGCGCGCGCGCTGCTCGCGCAGGACGAGACGTTGCGGGGCGTGCTGGGTCGCGAGGGTCTGCTGACCCGTGACTCGCGCATGAAGGAGCGGAAGAAGTACGGGCAGCCCGGCGCCCGCAAGCGCTTCCAGTTCAGCAAGCGCTAGAGCCGCCGAGCGACATCACACACGCCCCGACGGAGGCGCCCGGGGTCCCGACCGCATGCGGACGGGGGACGGCGCCGCAGTCGACGGACGGGGCGGAGGAACCAACCCCAGAGGAGGAACGCGGTGGCCGAGATCACCATGAAGAACCTGCTCGAAGCGGGTGTCCACTTCGGGCATCAGACCCGGCGCTGGAATCCACGGATGAAGAGATTCATCTTCATGGAGCGCAATGGGATCTACATCATCGACCTGCAGAAGACGCTCAAGTGCATCCAGGACGCGCGGACGGCGATCGAGAAGGCCGTGCGCGGCGGCGGGCACATCCTCTGGGTCGCGACCAAGAAGCAGGCCAAGCAGGTGGTGGTCGAGGAGGCGACCCGGTGCGGGATGTTCTACGTCACGGAGCGCTGGCTGGGCGGGATGCTCACCAACTTCAAGACCATCCGCACCAGCGTCAAGCGGCTCAAGGAGCTCGACCGCATGGCGGCCGACGGCACCTTCGAGAAGCTCGCCAAGAAGGAGGTCGCGCGCCTCACGCGTGAGCGCCAGCGGCTGGAGTTCGCCTTCGCGGGCATCAAGGAGATGCCGGGCCTGCCGGCCCTGGTGTTCATCATCGACACCAAGAAGGAGAAGATCGCGGTGGCCGAGGCCAATCGGCTCGGTGTCCCGATCGTCGGCGTCGTCGATACCAACTGCGATCCCAGCCTCATCGACTATCCCATCCCGGGCAACGACGACGCGATCCGGGCCCTGCGCCTGTTCGCGGGTCTGGTGGCCGATACCGTGGTCGACGGGCGCGCGACCGCGCTCGAAGGCCGCGACCAGGAGACCGTGTCGTTCGGTGGCGAGGGCGTCGAGGGCGAGAGCGAGGCGGCGCCGACCGCGACCGTCCGCTAGTCCGTCCAGCACCCGACCGCCCGCCCGTGCCCGGATGCGCGAGCGGGCGTTCCGACACCTCAGGGAGCCCCATGCCGATCACCGCGGATCAGGTCAAGCAGCTCCGGGAGATGACCGGGGCGGGGATGATGGAATGCAAGAAGGCGCTGGCCGAGACCGGCGGCGACCTGGAGAAGGCGGTCGACGCGCTGCGCAAGAGCGGTGCGGCGAAGGCCGAGAAGCGCAGCGGGCGCACCGCCAACGAAGGGCGCGTGGACGCCTACATCCACCCGGGCAACCGGGTCGGGGTGCTGATCGAGGTGAACTGCGAGACGGACTTCGTGGCCCGCACCGACGAGTTCGGCGAGCTGGTGCGCAACATCGCCATGCAGGTCGCCGCCGCCGGCGCCGACTACGTGCGCCGTGAGGACGTCCCGGCCGAGCAGGTCGCGCGCGAGCGGGACATCCTGGCCGCGCAGGTGGAAGGCCAGGGCAAGCCGGCCACCATCGTCGCGAAGATCATCGACGGCAAGCTGAGCAAGTTCTTCGCTGAGGTGTGCCTGCTCGAGCAGCCTTACATCCGCGACGACAAGCGTACCGTGGCGGACATCGTCCAGGACGCGGCCTCGAAAACCGGGGAGAACATCGTCGTGCGACGCTTCGCGCGCTTCCGGCTCGGCCAGGAGTAGATCCTTGGCCGCGCGCTACCAGCGCATCCTGCTCAAGCTCAGCGGCGAGATCCTCGCCGGCGAGGGCGGTCACGGCATCCACGAGCAGGTCATCGACGGGCTGGCGGAGGAGATCCGCGACGTGCACGCCCTCGGCGTGCAGGTCGGGCTGGTGCTGGGGGGCGGCAACATCTTCCGCGGGCTGGCGGCCAGCGCCCGCGGCATGGACCGGGTGGCGGCCGACTACATGGGCATGCTCGCCACGGTCATCAACAGCCTGGCGCTGCAGCACTTCCTCGAGCGCCGCGGCGTCTACACGCGGGTGATGTCGGCGATCGAGATGGCGCGGGTGTGCGAGCCCTACATCCGACGCCGCGCGGTGCGCCACCTCGAGAAGGGCCGGGTCGTCATCCTCGCTGCCGGCACCGGCAATCCGTATTTCACCACCGACACCGCGGCCGCGCTGCGCGCGATTGAGACCGGCGCGGACGTGATCCTCAAGGCCACCCGCGTGGATGGCGTCTTCAGCGGCGATCCGCTGAAGGACCCCTCGGCCACCTTCTTCCCAGAGATCAGTTATCTGGATATCCTGAACCGCGGTCTCAAGGTGATGGACTCGACCGCCATCTCGCTGTGCATGGACAATCGCCTGCCGCTGGTGATCTTCAACGTGGGCACCAAGGGCAATCTGCTGCGCGTCGTGCAGGGTGAGGCGGTGGGGACGCGCGTGGGAGAACGCTGAGCCATGACGAACAAGATCCTGATGGACGCAGAAGACCGCATGAAGAAGGCACTCGAGGCCATGCGCCGCGAGCTGTCGGGCATCCGGACGGGCAATGCGAGTCCGGCGCTGCTCGACACCGTGCGGGTCGACGCCTACGGGCAGACGATGTCGCTCAAGGAAGTGGGGCAGGTGAGCGCCCCGGAGCCGCGCCTGCTGGTGGTCCAGCCGTGGGACAAGGGCCTGATCAAGGCGGTGACGCGCGCCATCCAGCTGGCCGAGCTGGGCCTCAATCCCACCGATGACGGCGCGGTGGTGCGGGTCCCGATCCCGGCGCTCACCGAGGAACGTCGCAAGGACCTGGTCAAGCTGGTGGCGAGGCTGACCGAGGAGGGGCGCGTCCACGTGCGCCAGGTGCGGCACGACGTGAACAAGGACATCAAGCATCAGCAGGACGGCGGCGCGCTCGCGGAGGACGACGCCAAGCGCCTGACCGCCGACGTCCAGAAGCTCACCGACCGCTACATCGCCCTCCTCGACGAGCTGCTGAAGAAGAAGACCGCGGAAGTGATGGAGGTCTGACTCCGACGGCGGTTGGACTCGGAGGACTGTTGCCGACCCGCACGCTGACCCCCGAGCAGCTAAAGGCCCGCGGCAACCTGCCGCGCCACATCGCGATCATCATGGACGGCAACGGTCGCTGGGCGAAGGCCCGCGGCGTGCCGCGCCTGATGGGGCACCGCGCCGGGCGCGAATCGGTGCGCGAGGCGATCAATGGGTGCGTCGCCCTCGGCGTCGAGGTGCTGACCCTCTACACCTTTTCGACCGAGAACTGGAACCGCCCCGCGCGCGAGGTCAAGGCGCTCATGGCCATCCTGCGCCAGACGCTGCGCGCCGAGCGCCGCGAGCTGCGCGGGAACAACGTCAGGCTCCAGACCATCGGCCGGCCCGGGGACCTGCCGCGCGAGGTGGTGGCGGCGATCGAGGAGACGCAGGAGTACCTGAAGGACTGCGACGGCCTGCTCCTCAACCTGGCGCTCTCCTACAGCGGTCGGGCCGAGATCATGGACGCGGTCCGGCGGCTGCTCGGCGAGCGGCCGGCGGCCGCGCGCATCGACGAGGCGTGCTTCGGGCGGTACCTGTACACGGCCGGCCTGCCCGATCCCGACCTGCTCATCCGCACCAGCGGCGAGATGCGGATCTCCAACTTCATGCTCTGGCAGCTCGCCTATACCGAGCTGTGGATCACCGACACCCTGTGGCCCGACTTCCGCAGGCGCCACCTCTACCAGGCGGTCGCCGACTTCCAGGGCCGCGAGCGGCGCTTCGGCCGGGTGGATTGACGGTGCGGGAGGACGCGCGCCCCGCCGCGCCGGGAGGCGGTGCCTCGGCGGGGGCAGGCCGCGAGTCCTCCCCGTGGGCGCTCGCGTGGCGGATCGCGAGCGGGGTCGTGTTTGTGCCGGTGCTGGTGCTGCTGGCGCGCGCGGGCGGGATCGCGTTCTGGGCGTTCGTCGCGCTCGAGGTCACGCTCGGGCTCACCGAGTTCTACCGGATGATGCGCGGACGCGGCCTCAATCCCTTCCAGCCGCTCGGGATCGGCTCGGGGCTCGCGCTGCTGTGGGTCTCCTACCGGCCGCTCACCCCGCACGTGGGTTTCCTGATGACCGGCGTGCTGCTGCTGGTGCTGGCGCTCGAACTCCGTCGCCCCCAGGCGCGCCAGCGGGTCGAGGACATCGCGGTCACGAGCTTCGGGGTGCTGTACGTCGGCTGGCTCTCCGCCCACTTCGTGCTGCTGCGCGAGCTCCCCTGGCAGGTCGGCCGCGGCTATGCTGATGGCGCTTCGTTCGTGCTGCTCGCGTTCTTCCTCACCTGGAGCTGCGATACCGGCGCGTACACCGTCGGGCGGCTCTTCGGCCGCAACCGGCCGTGGACGCACATCTCGCCGCGCAAGTCGGTGGAGGGCGCGTTCGGCGGTCTGCTGTTCGCGGTGGCGGCCGCTTTCGTGGCGCGGCGCTGGTTCGCGCCGTACCTCGCCGTCCACGACGCCGCGGTGCTGGGGTTGCTGGTCGGCGTGTTCGCGCAGGTGGGCGACCTGGTGGAGTCGCTGCTCAAGCGCGACGCGGCCCACGCCGACTCGTCCGACTTCATCCCGGGGCACGGCGGCGTGCTCGACCGGTTCGACAGCCTCTACTTCGCCGCCCCGCTGGTCTACTACTACCTGCAGATCGTGATTTTCGGCGTGCCGTGACGATGAAGCGGATGGTGGTCCTGGGCTCGACCGGCTCGATCGGCGCGCAGGCGCTCGAGGTCGCCGGGGCGCACCCGGAGCGGCTCGCGGTGGCGGGTCTCGCCGCGGGAGGCTCGCTCGACCGGCTGTGCGAGCAGGCGCGGCGGCTGCGCCCCGGGGCGCTTGCGCTCGAGCACGCCGCCGATCCCGCCGCGGCGCGCGAGCAGCTCGCGCAGGCCTCGCCGGGGGCGCGGGTGTTCGTGGGCGCGGGCGCGGCGGTGAGCCTGGTCGCCGAGACCGCGTGCGACGTCGTGGTCAACGGCATCGTCGGTGCCGCCGGGCTCGCCGCCGCGCTCGAGGCGCTGGCGCGCGGCCGGCGGCTGGCGCTCGCGAACAAGGAGACGCTCGTGGTCGGCGGGTCGCTGGTGCGCGCCGCACTCGCGCGCGGCGGCGAGCTGGTGCCGGTCGACAGCGAGCACAGCGCCGCCCTCCAGTGCCTGGGTGGCCGGCCGCCGGCGGAGGTGGCGAGGCTCACGCTCACCGCGTCGGGAGGAGCGCTCCGCAGCCACGCGGACTGGCGGCGGGCCACCCGGGACGAGGTGCTCGCCCACCCGGTGTGGGCGATGGGCCGGCGGATCACGGTGGACTCGGCGCTGCTCTTCAACAAGGGACTCGAGCTCATCGAGGCGCACTGGCTGTTCGATCTGGGATGGGAGCGGCTCGACGCGGTGCTCCACCCGCAGGCGCGCATCCACGCGCTGGTGGCGTTCACCGACGGCTCGCTGGTGGCGCAGGCGGCGGCGGCCGACATGCGGCTGCCGATCCAGCTCGCCCTGTCGTGGCCCGAGCACTGGCCGGGACCCATCGCCCCACCCGCGCCGCCGGCGCTCGCCGGGCTCTCGTTCGCCCCGATCGAGCCCGGGCGTCACCCGGCCTTCGACCTGGCGCTGGCGGCCGGGCGGGCCGGCGGGACGGCGCCGTGCGCCCTCAACGCCGCGGACGAGGTGGCGGTCGAGGCGTTCCTCGCGGGTCGCCTCGCACTCGGCGCGGTGCCGGAGGTGATCGCGCAGGTCATGGAGGCGCACCGCGTGGAGCCGATCGAGTCGCTCGACCAGCTGCGGGCGGTCGACGCCTGGGCGCGCGAAGAAGCGCGCGCAGGGGCGGCCCGGCGATGAGCGCGCCGCGGCCGTCGCTGCCGGGCCGGTGGGGGACACGCGCCCGGGCGGCCCACGCTGCGGCGCCTGCGGGCGGCGGGGCGGCCCGCCGCCGGGTGATGCGATGGAGGTGAGGGCCGCGGTGGTGGTCTCCACCTACGAGAACCCGCGCGCGCTGGACCTGGCGCTGCGGGCGTGGTCGCGCCAGCGTGTCGCGCCGGCGTGGGTGGTGGTGGCCGACGACGGGAGCGGCCCCGCGACGCGGGCGGTGGTCGAACGCTGGGGCGCGGTCCACGTCTGCCTCGATCACGGCGAGGGCTTCGGGAAGTGCCGCATGGTGAACGCGGCGGTGGCCCGCGCGCGCGCGCTGGGTGCCACCTGGCTCCTGTTCACCGACGGCGACTGCCTGCCCGCCCGCGACCTGCTCGCCCGCCATCTCGTCGAGTGCCGGCCGGCGCGCTTCGTCGCCGGCGGGGTGATCCGGCTGCCCCGCGAGGCCTCCGAGGCGCTGCGCGAGGACGACGTGGACGCGGGCCGCTTCGAGCGGATGGGTGGGAACAAGCCCCACTACGTGCTGCCGCGCCCGCTGGGTCACCTGCTGGACCGCATCCAGCCCCGGCGCGCGCCCTGGAAGGGCGGGAACTCGTCGGCCTCGCTCGACGACATCGTGCGGGTCGGCGGCTACGACCAGCGCTTCGGCTGGGGCCTCGAAGACAACGAACTGGGCGAGCGCCTCCGGAACGCCGGCGTGCGGGGCTTCTCGATCCGCTACACGGCGCCCGTCTATCATCTCTGGCACGAGCGCCCGTGGGTGGAGCCGGCCGCGATCATTCGCCACCAGGCGATGCTGGCCGCGACGCGGCGCACCCGCGCGACGTGGACCGAGCACGGCATCCGATGAAGGCGGGCCGCTGCCTGGCCGATGAATCCCGGAGGGTCGGAGCCGCTCCGGCCGCGCTCCGCTTGACGCCCCCGAAGGGGGCGGGTTAGCCTCCGCAAGTGCTTGGCCGCCAAAGGAGTTGCTGGTGATCCAGAACATGATCCTGCCGGGCGTTGTGCTGCTCGGGCTCGTCATCTTCGTCCACGAGCTGGGCCATTTCATGGTGGCCAAGTGGCGGGGCGTCAAGGTGTTGAAGTTCTCGCTCGGCTTCGGACCCGCCCTGCTCCGGTTCACGCGGGGGGAGACCGAGTACCGGCTCTCCTGGATCCCGCTCGGCGGCTACGTCTCGATGGCGGGGGACGGTCCCAACGAGGACGGCTCGATGCCGATCGGCGACGAGCAGTTCCTGTCCCACCCCTGGTTCGGCCGGGCGCTCATCGCGGTCGCGGGCCCGGCGGCGAACCTGGTGACCGCCTTCCTGATCATGATGACCATCGGTCTGGTCGGGGTGACGTACCCGGACTACCCGAACGTGCTCGGGGCGCTGCCCGATACCAGCGCCGCCTACCGGGCGGGGCTGCGCGAGGGCGACCGGGTGACCGCAGTCGATGACACGCCGGTGGGGAGCTGGATCGCGATCTTCGTCACCGACAAGCTGAAGCCGGAGAAGCAGGACGCCGACTTCACCGCCAGCCGCGGTGATTCCGGCTTCACGATCCACGTCGCCGCGGGCATGCGGAAGGCGTTCCTCGCCAGCCTCGACCGGCCCTCCGACCCGCCGGTGGTGGGCAACGTCGTGACCGGGATGCCCGCATACAAGGCCGGCCTCAAGGAACGCGACAGCATCCTCGCCGTGAACGGCACGCCGGTGAAGGTCTGGGACGACCTGCCGCGGGTGATCTCGTCGCAGACCGACCAGCCGGTCGTCCTGCGGGTCATGCGCGGCGGGCAGGTGTTCGACCTCACGGTGACGCCGGTCGATCCGGGCGGCGTCGGCGGCGCCAACGCGGGCCGCATCGGCATCGAGGCGCGACGCCTCGGCAACTATGTCGAGCGCTACCCGCTGTGGCGCTCGCTCCAGCTCGGCTTGCTCGCCACCGGCGACCTGGTGGTGAGCGTGTACCGCGGGATGTGGCTCACCGCCTCGCGGCCGCTCTATTACCGGGAGTATCTGGGCGGGCCCATGTTCATCGCCCAGGCCGCGAGCGAGCAGGCCCGGCGCGGCCTCGATGCCTATCTCCAGTTCCTGGCGATGATCAACGTCGCCATCATGGCGTTCAATCTGCTCCCCATCCCGGTGCTGGACGGCGGCCACATCACGCTGGCGCTGCTCCAGGCGCTGCGCGGCCAGGCGATCTCCTACCGCACCTACGTCCGCTTCCAGAAGGTCGGGCTGGCGGTCATCGGTACGCTCTTCATCCTCATCCTGGCGAATGACCCGCTGCGCTGGCTGCAGCGGCAGCGTGCGCTCGACAAGGCTCCCCAGGAGGGCAAGGTTGCCCCGAACCCGCCCTAGCGGCGTGCGAGGGATGGCGACGGTGTGCCTGGCGCTCGTGGCCACGGCCGCGCTCCTCGGCCGGCCGGCCCGGGCCCAGGAGGATCTGCTGGGCGAGATCAGGACGATCGCCGCGGTGCGCTTCGAGGGCCGGCACCGCGTAGGCGCTCGCGAGCTCCGCTCGGTGATGAAAACGCGGTCGTCCTCCCGCTGGCCATGGCGCGAGAAGCAGGCGCTGCGGATCGATTTCCTGCGCTCCGACAATCTGGCCATCCGCGACCGTTATCGCCACCACGGGTTCCTCGACGCCCACGTCGGTTACCGGCTCACCCCGTCGCGCGACTCGAGCCGGGTGGCGGTGACGTTCGTCATCCAGGAAGGCGAGCGCACGCGGGTGGCCGCGGTCACGTTCACGGGCGTGCACTCGCACCCGGAGGACCCGCTGCGCCGCAAGCTGCTGGCCCGGCCGGGCCAGCCGTTCGACCCGTTCGTGCTCCAGCTCGATACGCTCAAGATCTCCGAGCTCTACCAGGAGCGCGGCTTCCGGCCGCACGTCGTGGCGACGGCGCGCCGCGGCGAGGGGGCCGACTCGCTGCGCGTCCAGGTGAGCTTCGTGGTCGAGGAGGGGCCACAGTACCTGGTCGGCGAGGTCTACCTGTTCGGCTACCAGAAGGTGCAGGAGCGCCTCATCCGGCGCGAGCTGGTGTTGAAGCGTGACGACATCTACCGCCGCTCGCGGATGGTGCGGTCGTGGGAGCGGCTCTACGACACGGGTCTCTTCAGCCAGGTCCAGATCTCGCCGATCGTCGATTCGACCCGCTCGCGGATGGAGTTCGAACTGCGGGTGCGCGAGCGCAAACCGCGCTGGCTCGACGCCGGCGTCGGCAGCGGCAGCGCCGAGCGCTTCCGGGCCACCGGTGAATGGGGCCACCGCAACGTGTTCGGACGCGGGTTCCAGGGGGCCCTGGCGACCCGCGTGGCGTTCAACGGCAGCGGCAAGTTCCTGCTGAGCCGCACCGAGCTGTCGCTGCTCGAGCCCTGGCTGCTCAGGACGCGCACCCGCGCGGTCGTCACGCCGTCGTACGAGCGGAGTGACGATCGCGCCGACGCCCGCTGGCTGGTGGCGCAGGAATCGCGCGGCGTCAAGTTCGAGGTGGGGCGCGAGATCAACCGCTTCAGCCGCGTGACCCTGGCCCAGAACAACGCCTGGGTCCACCAGGACCTCACCCTGTTCGCCGACACGCTGGCCGCCCCGGTGCGGGACTCGCTCGAGCGCAGCATCGTGGCGCGCTACAGCACGCACAGCATCGCGCTCGGCGGCGTCCGGGACTTCCGCGACAATCCGCTCAACGCCACGCGCGGCTCCGTGCAGGCGCTCACCGGGGAGCTGGCGGGCGGCCCGCTCAAGGGGACCAGCAGCTTCCGCAAGGTGGTGTTCGTCTCGTCGTGGTACACGCCGTTCGCCAACGGGTGGGTGCTGGCGACGCGGGTGCGCGCCGGAGCGATCGACCCGACCGGTCACGCCCCGGCGTTCTCGATCGAGACCGAGGTGGACAGCGCGGTGGCCCGCGTGCCGCTGGGCGACCGCTTCCGGACCGGCGGGGTCAACTCGGTGCGCGGGTACAGCGAGAACTCGATCCCGCCCTCCGGCGGGCTCGCGCTGTTGCAGGCGAATGCCGAGCTGCGGATCCCGATCGCGGGGCCGTTCGGGATCGAGCTGTTCGTCGATGCCGGGAATGTCTGGGCGCGGCCGTCGTACATCAAGCTGCGGGACTTCACCCCGAAGGTGAGCCACGACCCGCTGACGCCCAACGAGGTCCGCTATGTGTTCGGGATCGGCCCGCGCATCAACCTCCCGATCGGCCCGCTGCGTCTGGATCTGACCTGGAGCCTGCGTCCCTCACCGGGATCGTCGGCGCTGGTCGCCAAGCCGCAGTTCGCGATCGGACCTTCGTTCTAGGAACCGGCCATGAGCGAGCCCCGCGACCCCGGACCCCGGCCTCCCGAGACCCCCGAGCCCCCGCCCGGGCGCAAGCCCCACGGCCTCGCCGAAGAGCTGCGGCACGATCTCGAGGAGGTGGTCGAGCACGTCCCGCGCCCGATCCGCTGGACGGTCGGCAAGCTGGTGCGCCTGGTGGTGGTGTCGCTGGTCGTGCTGGTGGTGGTGCTGTTCGCCACCGCCGTGCTGTACGTGGCGAACCGGACCGAATGGGTGGCGCAGGAGCTGGCGCTGGTGATCAACCAGACACTGGCGAGCCGCAGCGACGTGGTGCTCGAGATCGCGGACATCAAGGGCAATCCGCTCACCGGCGTGCGCGTGCTCTCCCCGCGGGTCCGCTTCCGCGAGGGCGACGCGCCGCCCCTGCTGGAGGCGCCGGCGATGCGCCTGCGGTACCCGGCGTGGGCCCTGCTGACCGGAGGCCGGGGGCCCATCGTGATCGAGCTCGAACGCCCGGTCATCCGACTCGCGCGCGGCGAGGACGGGAAGCTCCGGCTGCCGGTCTGGAAGCCGGCGTCGTCCCGCGGCGCGCCGCGCACCCTCGACTTCGTGGTGCGGGTCCGGCAGGGCGCACTCCACACCCCGGACTCGATCGGGCACATCGAGGGACTCGACCTCGACGCGCTGGCGGCCACCGGGCGCCCGTCGCGGGTGGAGGTGCGCTCGCTGCGCTGGACGCTCGGCCCCTATGGCAGCGTGCTCGAGCGCTGCGCGTTCGATTATGCGGCCGGCGACAGTGCGCGGCTGCGGGTCACCGAGCTGCGCACCCGCGACCTGGCGCTGCGCGGACAGGCGGCCTGGAAGCCCGGCGTGGCGGACGTGAGCGCCCACCTCGAGCTGGAGCGCCTCCGCTGGCGCTGGCTCTCGCGCGTGCTCCAGCGCGGCGACCTCGACGTGGCGGGGGAGGGCCGCGGCGTGATCGCCGCGCGGGGCGGCCGCGCCCTGCAGGGCGAGTTCGCGCTCGGCGGCATCTGGGACAACCTCGCGGTCGACGCGCGGGGGGGGTTCGCGTGGCGCGACCGGCGCCTCCGCGTCGAGCCGTTGCTCGGCCGCTCGCGGGCGGGGGACCTGGACGGGGTAGTCACCTGGACGAAGCAGGGCTGGGAGATCGCCGCCGGGGTGCGCAAGGGCGATCCGTCGCGCTGGTCCATCATCGGCGTGCGGAAGTGGCCGGCCGGAGACCTCAACGGCCACTTCCGCTACAACGTGGACACGCGGGGCGTGCGCCACGCCCGGCTCGCGGCGCGTCTCACGGCCAGCGAGTGGACGGGCTGGCGTGCCGACAGTGGCACGGTGAGCGTCGATTTCACCCCGGTGGGGCCGGACAGCTTCGCCGTGCACGCCCTGCGGCGCGGCGGCGAGATGACGCTTCGGGCGCTCTCGGACTCCACCGGCTGGCGCGGCGACTACACGCTCGCGCGCTTCCCGCTCGACGAGTGGCCGGATGGACGGGCGAGCGGGATACGCGGCACGCTCGCCACCGGGCGCGGCACGGCCGAGAGCCGGCAGGGCGGCCTGCGGGTCACGGGGGCGCTCGACGGCGCCGTGACCGACTGGCTCGGCATCCATACCGCCCGCTGGCGCATGAGCGAGATGCACGGCGCGCTGCTGCCGGTGCCGGACCTCACGGCGAACCTGCGTCTCGAGGATCTGTTCTTCCTGACGGTCCACTGGGACAGCGCGGGGGTGCCGATCCACGTCGGCGATGGGACGGTGGAGCTGCGGCGGCTCACGGCCGCCGCCGGGGACACGGTGCTGACCCTCGACGCGCGCGCCGAGTGGGACCGGGACGGCTGGCGGATGATCGCGGGCGCCGCCGAGGCGAGGAGCACGCAGTTCCACTGGACGGCGGACCCGCCGCTCCGGCTCTCGGGCGGCCCGCGCGGGGTGGACTTCGACCGGCTGATCGCGACCGACGGCGACGCGCGGCTGGTCATGGAAGGGCGCTGGGCCGGTCCCGGCGGCGGGTACGACTGGACCGGGCGCGCGGAGCGGCTGGACATGGGGCGCCTCGGCTTCCCCCGCGAATGGGATCTCGCGGGCCGCGCGGACGCCGAGCTGCGGGTGACCGGGGTCGCGGGCGACCCGCGCTGGGAGTTCCACGGACGCTGCCTCCAGCCCGGCACCCGCGGCCACGCGGCCGATTCGCTGCGGGTCGTCGCCGGTGGGGGCCCCGGGCGACTCGAGCTGAGCGAGGTGCGCGGGATGCTCGACGGCGGCACGCTGTCGGTGAGCGGCGAGGTGACGGGCACCGCGCGCGCCTGGCCCGACACGCTCACCGGCTCCGGGGTGCTGCGCTGGATCGCCGATGCCTTGCGCTGGAACGGGATGCTGCGCCTCGACCGGCTGCCGCTCGACCGCCTGGAGCACATGGTGCCCGCCGCGCGTGCGTGGAAGGGCCGCGTGAGCGGGGCCCTCGAGGTCGGAGGGCGCCCGGGTGAGCCCACGCTCAGCTGGAACGCCGAGGCGGTGCCGCTCGCGTGGGGCGACTACCGCCTCGACGGTGCCGCCGCGCACGGCCGCTACCGCGACGGGCGGCTGGAGGTGCCGGAGTTCCGGATGACGCGCGGCGGCGTGGTGTCCACGGTGAGCGGCTCGATGGCCGTCGGACTGGCACTGGGACGGCGACCCGAGCTGCCCGAGGCGCCGATGGACTGGCGTGTCGAGCTCCCGAACGGCGATCTCGCGCTGATCCCGATGTTCGTGCCGCAGATCGGCTCGGCGGCGGGACGGTTCGACCTCTCGGCCCGCCTCGGCGGCACCGCACGGCACCCGAACCTGGCCGGGACGGCGCGCATCCGCGATGGCATCGTCCGGATGGCCGGGCGCGAGGAGGTGCTGGAGGGCGTGAGCGCCGACCTGACGCTCGACGAGACCCGCATCACGCTCGACACGATGACCGCGCGGCAGCGCACGCGACAGGGCGCCCCCGGGCTGGTGAGCGCGCGCGGGGTGGTGGACCTCAAGGGGCTGACGCTCAAGGACTACCGGTTCGATCTCCACCTGCGTGACTTCACCGCGCTCGAATCGGGCGTCTACGCGGCGCTCTTCGACGGCGACTTCGCGGTGACCGACGGGCGGAAGGTGAACGGCGCCACGCTGCCGCTGGTGGTCGGCAACGCCGAGCTGCGCCGTGCGGTCGTACTGTTCGACTTCGCCAACCAGAGCCAGGTGCAGCAGGTCGCGGCGGCGACGCAGCCGCTCTACTGGCTCTACCGTATCCAGCTCAACGCCACGGACAACCTGCGCTGGCAGCCGTCGGATGCGGACATCGAGTTCAGCGCCGACCTGAGGCTGGAACAGACGCCCGACTCGCTCATCGTCTACGGGGACATGTCGGCCCTGCGGGGCAGCTATTACTATCTGAGCAGCAAGTTCAGGATGGACCGTGTCAACCTCACGTTCGACAACGTCGGCGGCGTCAACCCGAAGCTGGACATCCTGGCGGTGACACGCGTGCCGAAGAGCGCCCTCACCGGCGGCAGGGGGCCGTCTCTGAGTTCGAGCGACGAGCGTGGGTCCGAGGACATCACCGTGACCATCACCGGCCGCGCGAACGAGCCGGTGATGGAGTTCTCCAGCGAAAGCGGGGCCGACGAGCCCCAGGTCTTGAAGGCGCTGACCTACGGTCCGGTGCTCACCGAGAAACCCGTCAGGGCCGGTGTGGACTTCGCAGACAACTGGGTGACCCGGAACTTGAACCGCCAGCTGTCGGACGACCTGTCGCGGGTCTTCCAGGGCTACCTGAGAGATTGGGAGCTGGCGCGCGAATCGGGCGGGCTGTTCCAGGGCGAGGGGGATGTCGTGCTGGGCGTTACCAGTCAGCTCACCCGCAAGATCGACCTCCGCTACCGGCAACGGCTGCCGGGATCCGCGCGGCCGACCGCGAACCTGACCACCACCCCCTTCGAGCGGGACGTCGCCGCCGAGTTCCGGATCAACCGGTTCTTCTACATCACCAGCGAGCTCATCCAGCGGCGCACGCTGACCAGCACCTCCGGGGCGGCGCCCACGGCCCCCGAGTTCAACCTCAACCTGAAGGCCCGGTGGGAGTACTGAGAGCCCCTCCCGGGGCGGATCGCGGTAGGCGGGCCGACGCCCGGCCCCGCGTAGGCTAGAATGTCCGAACCCGGATCGGGGGTCGGCGTATTCAAAGGGGAGCACATCGCCCCCGGGCGTCAACCACGAAGGCCGGTCGCCAGGAAAGGATCATCCGCATGAGCATGCTGAGGGGCGTGGCATGGGTCGCGCTGGCGTTCGCGGTCTCCGCCGTCACCCCGCGGGGGGCGGACGCGCAGTACTTCGGTCAGAACAAGGTCCAGTACCGTGGGTACGACTGGCGGTCGCTCACCTCGGATCATTTCGAGGTGTACTTCTACACCGGGCTCGACAGTCTCGCGCGCCGCACCGTGGACCTGGCCGAGAAGACCAACGCGATGCTGTCCGAGCGTATGGGCCACGCCCTCGGCCGTCGGGTGCCCATCATCCTCTACGGGTCCCACAACGATTTCTCCCAGACCAACGTCACCCCCCAGCTGATCGATGCCGGCACCGGCGGCTTTACCGAGGCGTTGCGCAACCGCGTGGTCCTGCCGTTCACCGGGTCGTACGAGGACTTCCGCCACGTCGTGGTGCACGAGCTGACCCACGCCTACATGTTCGACATGCTGTACAGGGGCTCGGCGGCCTCGCTGATCGCGCGCCAGAGCTTCTTCTCGGTGCCCCTGTGGTTCGCCGAGGGCCTGGCCGAGTACTACTCGCTCGGGATGGATTCCAACGCCGAGATGTTCCTGCGCGACGGCGCGGTGGCCGGCTACCTGGCGCCGCTCCCGTATGGCGGCGGCTACCTGGTGTACAAGCAGGGCCAGTCGGCGCTCGCCTACCTGGTGGAGCGGCACGGCGAGGACCGCCTGCGTGACCTGTTGCAGCGCATCCGCGTCACCCGCAACTTCGACCGCGCGTTCCAGCGGAGCATGGGCCTGTCGGTCGAGCGCTTCGACGAGCAGTGGCGGACCTGGCTGCGCAAGACCTACTGGCCGACCGTGGCGACCAAGGAGAACCCGGAGGAGTTCGCCCGCCGGCTCACCGACCACCGGCGCGACGAGAGCAGCCTGAACACCTCGCCCTCCGTCTCGCCGCAGGGGGACCGCATCGCCTACTTCTCAGACCGCCGCCAGTACACCGACGTCTACCTGATGTCGGCGCTGGACGGAAAGGTCATGCGGCGCGTCATCCGCGGCGAGCGCAACGTCAAGTTCGAGAGCATCCCGTCGTTCCGCAGCGCGCTCACCTGGTCGCCCGATGGGAGCACGCTCGGCCTCACGGCCAAGTCCGCGGGCCGGGACGTGCTCTACCTGGTCTCGGCCAGGAACGGCCGGGTCGTGAAGCGCCTGGATCTCGATGTGGACGCCCTCTACTACCCGGCATGGTCCCCGGTGTCCGATTCGCTGGTGGTCGTGGGGGTGAAGGACGGACGCTCCGACCTGTGGCTGGTCGATACCGGGACCGGAGCGGTGACGCGCCTCACCGACGACACCTGGGACGAGAAGGAGCCCGCGTGGACCCCGGACGGCCGCACGCTCACGTTCTCCTCCGACCGGCTGGCGCCGCTCGTGCTGCATCCGCGGCGGCTCGAGCGGGGGTTCGGCACCTACGGCCTCTTCGACCTGGAACTCGCGAGCGGCCAGGTCAGGCGCGTGCTCGACACGCACGGTGACGACCACTCCCCGGCGTGGTCGCCGGACGGACGCAAGCTGGTGTTCATCACCGACCGGAGCGGCACCCCGAACATCTGCCTCTATGACCTGGCGGACAGCTCGATCACGCAGCTCACCGACGTGCTGGGCGGCGTGAGCAGTCTCTCGTGGTCGCGCGAGAACGACCGGCTGGTCTTCTCGGCGTTCAATCGGGGCGGCTTCGACGTGTTCGCGGTCAAGGAGCCACTCTCGATCGACGCGGTGGTGGCGCGCCTGCGGCGCCAGACGCCGCAGGCGGTGTTGAGTCTCGCCGCGGCCGCCCGAGAAGCGGAGCGCGATACCACGCCGCCGCCGCCCTCACTCGGGGCCCTGGCCGGCGCGTGGCCCGAGTCGCTGACGACGGTGACCGACACCCTGCGCACCGCCCGCCCGACCGACGAAGGGCCGATGACCATGGGCGGGCATGCCGATTCGTCGCGGGTGGCCGCGGAACGGCCGTTCGAGCCGCCGCCCTGGAGCGGTGGCCGGTTCCATCCGTATCCGGCGCCGCGCGACACCGTCCCGCGGCTGGTCGAGCGCACGCCGTTGGTCGAGCGCGGCGGCCCGTTCGCGCTCCCCGACTCGGTGCTCGACCAGCCGCCGGCGCGCTACAAGGTGAAGCTCGCCCCCGACTACGCGGGCGGCGGTTTCTACGCCGCCTCGAGCTTCGGCTTCATCGGCAGCACCCAGTTCCTGCTCAGCGACTTCCTCGGCGATCACAGCCTCTACATCGCCAGCGACGTCTTCAGCTCCTCGCTCCAGGAGACCAACGCGCTGGTCCTCTACAACTACCTGCCGCGGCGCTGGGACTTCGGTGGCGGGCTCTTCCACTTCAAGAACTACTACTCTTCGCGGGTCACCACCCTCGGCGATGCGCTCGGCAGCCCGCGCCTGTTCTCCGAGCGCAACTTCGGGGCGCTCGTCAGCGCGTCGTACCCGTTCGACCGGTTCCGCCGCATGGAGTTGAACTTCACGCAGCTGTTCGCCGAGATCCGGTTCTTCGACCCGCTGTTCGGCACGCCGCTGGAGCGGAAGTTCCAGTCGGTGTCGTCCCCCTCGGTGTCGCTGGTGGGGGACAACGCGCTCTACGGCTACTTCGGACCCGCGAACGGGCACCGCTACAACCTGACCTACAGCCCCTCCCTGCCGGTGTTCCCGAACGGGCTCTCCTACCACACCGTGACCGCCGACATCCGGCACTATTGGGACCTGACGCACGGCTACACGTTCGCGGTGCGGGGACTGGGCGGGTACAGCGCCGGTCTCGACCCGCGGACCTTCTTTGTCGGCGGCTACTCGACCCTGCGTGGCTTCGACGATTTCTCGCTCGAGGGCCGGCGGGTGGCGATCGGCAACGTCGAGTTCCGCTTCCCGTTCATCCAGCAGCTGGGTCTGGTCGGACCGGTGCCGCTCGGGGTCTTCAACCTGCGCGGGGCGGTGTTCGCGGACTTTGGCGCGGTGTGGGACGCGGGGGACCAGGTGCAGCTGAGCGTCATCTCCCGTGCTGAGAATGACCCGCTCTCCGCGCCGACGCCGCGCGGCGTGTTCAAGGGCGGCGCGTTCAGCTACGGCGCGGGCATCCGCACCGCGATCTACTTCTTCATCCTCAAGGTGGACGCGGCCTGGAACACCGATTTCCGGACCAGCAGCACGCCACGCTGGCATTTCAGCGTCGGCCCCGAGTTCTGAGCGCGGCGGTCGCCGCGACCGAGAGCCCCTCGATTGTCCGTCGGGGGGCTTTCGGCTAGATTGCGGCCGTCCCCACGCGCCCACCGTCACCCGGAAGAACCCAGCCTTTGGAACCGTTCCCGGACCTCAATCCCGAGCAGCGCGCGGCCGTCGAGCACGCCGAGGGCGCCGTCCTGGTGGTCGCGGGGGCCGGCAGCGGCAAGACCCGCGTGCTCACCGCACGGGTCGCCCACCTGTTCGCGCGCGGCGTACCGCCGGAGGCGGTGCTCGCCTTCACCTTCACCAACCGCGCGGCGCGGGAGATGCGGGAACGCATCGCCCGCACGCTCGGCGAGGCGGCGGAGCGCGTCTGGGTCGGGACTTTCCACGGCACCGGTGTGCGCATCCTGAGGCGGGAGACGCGGGCAGGGGCGGTGGACGGCCTGCGGGCGGAGTTCGTCATCTACGATCGCGAGGACCAGGAGTCGGTGCTGGGCGAGGTCGTGCAGGCGCTGGGGCTCCCGGAAGGAGCCCTTCGCACCGGTGAGGTGCTGCGGCGTATCGCCGACGCCAAGAACGCGCTGGTCTCCGCTGACGAGCTGGAACGACTGGCCGTGAGCCCGCACGAGCGCCGCATCGCCGAGTGCTACCGGCGCTACCAGCAGGCGCTCCGCGCGCAGGGGGCGCTCGACTTCGACGACCTGATCGCCGAGGTCGTGCGGCTGATGCGCGCCCGGCCCGAGGTGGCCGAGCGCTACCAGCGGCGCTTCCGCCACGTGCTGGTCGATGAGTACCAGGACACGAATCACGCGCAGTTCCGACTGGTCCAGGCGCTGGCGGCGGGACACGGGAACCTGTTCGTGGTCGGCGACGACGACCAGTCCATCTACGGCTGGCGCGGGGCGGACCTCTCGAACGTGCTCGACTTCGAGCAGGCATTCCCGGGTGCTGCCGTCATCCGGCTCGAGCAGAACTACCGGTCGACCGCCAACATCCTGCACGCGGCGAATGCCGTCATCGCCCACAACCGCGACCGGAAAGGCAAGCGGCTGTGGTGCGAGCGCGAGGAGGGCGCCCGCCTGCGCTTCGTGCTGGCGGCCGACGAGCGGGACGAGGCGCGCAAGGTGCGCGCGTTCCTCGAGGCACGCCTGCGTCGGGGCGGGCGGCTCGACGAATGCGCGGTGCTCTACCGCACCAACGCGCAGTCGCGCGCGCTCGAGACCGAGCTGCGCCAGCAGGGGCTGCGCTACGAGATCGTGGGCGGCATCTCCTTCTATGCGCGCCGCGAGGTGAAGGATCTGCTCGCCTACCTGCGGCTGGCCGCCAACCCCGCCGACCGGGTGGCCTTCTGGCGCGTATGGAACACCCCACGGCGCGGGCTCGGCGACGCGGTGCGGGGGCGCCTCGAGGCGCGCGACGCCGAGCGGCCGCTGGAAGCACTGCGGGCCCTGGCGGCCGAAGGGGCGCTCAAGGGCGGCGCCCGCAGCGGCGCCGGGGCGTTCCTGTCGCTGATGGACGAGCTGCGGGCGGGCCTCGCCGCGCCCCCCGCCGAGCTGCTGCGGCTGGTGCTCGAGCGCACCGAGTACCTGCGCGTGCTGGACGAGAACGCGGAGGGGGAGGCCGGCGACCGGCGGGCGAACGTCGAGGAGCTGGTGGCGACGGCGGCGGAGTACCGACCGGCCGACGGGCCGGACGGCGTGCTGGGTTTTCTCGCCGAGACGGCACTGCTCACCGACGCCGACCGTCTCGAGGAGGGCGCCGACCGCGTGCTGCTCCTCACCGCGCACAACGCGAAGGGCCTTGAGTTCCCGGCGGTGGTGGTGGCGGGCCTCGAGGAAGGGCTCTTCCCCCATGCCTCGGCGCTCGAGGAGCCGCGCCAGCTGGAGGAGGAGCGCCGCCTCTTCTACGTCGCGCTCACCCGCGCCCGGGACGAGGTGCTGCTCACCGCCGCCGCCTACCGGCGGCGGATGGTGCCGGGCGGCGCGTTCGTGGCCCGCGGCGGCCAGGTGTCGCGATTCGTCGACGAGATCCCCGCCGAGCTCCTCGACCGCGAGGAGTCGCCGGTGATCGCATGGGCCGGGGCCGATTCGGGCTCCGGCCGATGGGCCGGGGATCCCCCTTCTGGGCGGGACCCGTCGCTTCGCTCCGGCCCCGGGGCACCCACGGCGCGCGAAGCGCGGCGTGGGTCGCGCGGGACCCCGGCCCTTCGCCCGGCGCATGACGCCAGGTCGGGTCCCGCCTACCGCACGACCGGGGCGCTGGCGCGCACCGTCGGGCGGGAGGTCTATCATGAGACCTTCGGCCTCGGGGTGGTGGTGATGGCCGAGGGCGAAGGCAGCGAGGTCAAGTTCTCCGTGCGCTTCGGCACCGTGATCCGCAAGGTGCTGGGGCGCTTCCTCACCGGAGGGGTCGATGTCGATCAGCCGTGACGATGTGCGGAAGATCGCCGAGCTGGCGCGGCTCGAGATCGCCGAGGATCGCATCGAGCGCATGGCGCGCGAGCTCTCGGCGGTGCTCGATTACGCCGCGTCGCTCGGGCAGCTCGATCTGCAGGGCTGCGAGCCCACCGCCTTCGCGCCGGCGGAGGCCCCGCTGCGCGAGGACGGCCTCGACGAACGGCGGCTCACTCCCGAGATGGCACTGGCCGCCGCACCCGAGGCGGAGCAGGGCTTCTTCTTGGTGCCACCGATCGTGGAGAACCTGAACCCGTGAGCGCGGCGCGCGAGGCCTGGCGTCTCCCGGCCACGGCGCTGGCCGCGCGCGTGCGCGCCGGCGAGCTGAGCGTGGCCGAGGCGGTCGAGTCGGGCTGGGAGGGTCCGGCGGCGCAGTGGGAGGCCGAGGTCCACGCCGTCGCCCACGCCGATGCCGCCGCCCGCGCCGCGGGGGCCGCGGCCGCACAGCGTGCCCCGCGGCCGGGTCCGCTGCAGGGCGTGCCGGTGCTGGTGAAGGACAACCTCTGCACCACCGACTTCCCGACCACCTGTGCCTCGCGCGTGCTGGCGGGGTACCGGCCGCCGTACGACGCCACCGTCATCCGGCGGTTGCGCGACGCCGGCGCGGTGGTGACGGGCAAGGGCAACATGGACGAGTTCGCGATGGGTTCGTCCACCGAGTACAGCTGCTACGGCCCGACCCGCAACCCCTTCGACCTCGAGCGCGTGCCCGGGGGGTCGAGCGGCGGGCCGGCGGCGGCCGTGGCCTACGGGCTGTGCCCGCTGGGCCTCGGCTCCGACACCGGCGGCTCGGTGCGGCAGCCGGCCGCGTTCTGCGGCGTGTTCGGGCTCAAGCCCACCTACGGCCGGCTGTCGCGCTACGGCCTGGTCGCGTTCGGCTCGTCGCTCGATCAGGTGGGGATCTTCGCGCGACACGCGGGTGACGCGGCGGCGGCCTACGCCGCGCTCGCGGGGCCCGACCCGCACGACGCCACGACGCGCCTCTCGCCCGCGCCCGATGTCTGGCGCTGGGAGCACGGTGTGCGCGGGCTCCGCTTCGGGTGGCCGGCCAACCTGTGGCGGGAGGGGGTGGAGCGCGAGGTGATCGAGGGTCTCGAGGAGGCGGCGGCCTCGCTCGAGCGGGCCGGGGCGCAGCGCGTGCCGTTCGACTTCCTGCCCGGCGGCTACGCGGTCGCCACCTACTATTTGGTCGCCACCGCCGAGGCCAGCTCCAACCTGGCGCGCTTCGACGGTGTGCGGTACGGGTTCCGGCACGCCGACAGCCCCGACGTGCGTGCGCTCTACACGCGCACCCGCAGCGCCGGCTTCGGACCCGAGGTGCAGCGCCGCATCCTTCTCGGCACCTACGCGCTCTCGGCCGGCTACTACGACGCCTACTATCTCACCGCGCAGCGCGCCCGCACGCGCATCCGGCGCGAGTACCAGGCCGCGTTCATGCGCTGCGATCTCATGATGATGCCGGCCTCGCCGACGCTGCCGTTCCGGCTGGGGGAGAAGACCGAGGATCCGCTCGCCATGTACCTGAGCGACATCTTCACCATCGGCGCCAACCTGGCCGGCATCCCGGGCCTCACCGTCCCAGTCGGCCTCGCCGCCGGGAACGGTCGTCCGCCGCTGCCGCGCGCCGTACAGCTCCTGGGACCCGACGATTCGGAGCCGGTGCTGCTGGCCGCCGGACGGGCGCTCGAGGTGCGGGGCGACGAGGCGCGGCTCGGGCGGGAACACGAGACGGAGTTCGCATGGCCTACGAAGCAGTGATCGGCCTGGAGTGCCACATCCAGCTCAACACCCGCAGCAAGATGTTCTGTGGGTGTCCGGCGGAGTTCGGTGCGGCGCCCAACTCGAACGTGTGCCCGGTGTGCCTGGGGCTCCCCGGCGCGCTGCCGGTCACCAACCGCGCGGCGGTGGACGCCGCCGTGCGCCTGGGCCTCGCCCTCGGCTGCCAGATCCGGTCCGAGAGCGTGTTCGCGCGCAAGCACTACTTCTACCCGGACATGCCGAAGAACTACCAGATCACGCAGTACGACCGCCCGCTGTGCGAGGGCGGCGCCCTGCCGGTGCGCATCGGCGAGGAGACCCGCGCGTTCGAGCTGATCCGCGTGCACGCCGAGGAGGACACCGGCAAGTCCTTCCACCCCGAGCGCTACGGCGATCGCCAGGTGTCGCGGGTGGACTTCAATCGCGCCGGTGTGCCGCTGCTCGAGCTGGTGACGCGACCGGTGTTCCGCGAGCCGCCCGAGTGCGCGGCGTTCCTGGTCGCGCTGCGGCGGCTGGTGCGCTGGCTGGGGATCTCGGACGGCGACATGGAGAAGGGGCAGCTGCGCTGTGACGCCAACGTGAGCATCCGGCCGGTCGGGGACGAGGCGTTCGGCACCAAGACCGAGCTCAAGAACCTCAACTCGATCAAGGGCGTCGAGAAGGGCCTCACCGCGGAGATCGCCCGCCAGCACAAGGTGGTCGGATCCGGTGGCACCATCGAGCAGGCGACGCTCCTCTACGACGCCGACCACGACAAGCTGGCGATCATGCGCTCGAAGGAGTACGCACACGACTACCGCTACTTCCCGGAGCCCGATCTGCCGCTGCTGCGCGTGGACGCGGCGTGGCTGGCCACCGCGCGCGAGCGGCTGCCGGAGTTGCCGTGGGCGCGCGCCGAGCGGTTCGTGAGCCGCTACGGGCTGCCGGCCTACGATGCCGGGATCCTCTGCGACCAGCGCGAGCTGGCGGACTACTACGAGACGATGGCCGCGCGCGTGGACGGCAAGCTCGCCAGCAACTGGGTGATGACCGAGGTGCTGCGGGTGCTCAAGGAGCGGGACGGGTCGCTGGCCGACTGGAGCGCGCGTGTCCCGGCCGAGCGGCTCGCAGGGTTGCTGTCGCGCGTCGCCTCGCGGGAGCTGCCGGGCCCGCTCGCCAAGCAGGTGTTCGGGTGGATGGTGGACGAGCCGGGTGATGTGGACGAGCTGCTCGGGCGCCACGAGGTCAAGGTCAGGTCGTCCAACGAGGACCTGGCCCCGCTCGTGCAAGCGGCCATCGACGAGAACCCCGGCCCGGTAGCCCAGTACCTCGGGGGCAAGACCGCCACGCTCGGTTTCCTCGTCGGGCAGGTGATGAAGAAGAGCGGGGGACAGGCGGTCCCGCAGACCGTCAAGGAGCTGCTCGAAGCCGAGCTGGCGAAGCGCTCCCCCGCGCGCTGAAGGCGGGTACCCGGGCGCGGCGACGCGCGTGCGCACGGCCCGTCGGCGGACGCCCTCCGGGCGCGGCGCTCGTCCTGCGCGCTCGTCCTGCGCGCTTGACCCCCCTCGGGTCGGTGGCTAGAGTGGCGCCCGTGGGCGGCAGCCATCGCATCCTGATCGTGGGGGGTGGGGGGCGCGAGCACGCGCTCGCGTGGCGGCTGAGCCGCGACCCGGACGTGGAGAGGGTGACGGTGGCGCCCGGGAACGACGGCATCGCCCGTTCGTTCCGCTGTCATCCCGTGCGCGAGTCGGACGCCGCCGCTCTCCTCGATCTCTGTCGCGCCGAGCGCGTCACCCTCGCGGTCATCGGTCCCGAGGCGCCGCTGGCCGCCGGCCTTGCCGACTCCCTCCGCGCCACCGGTGTCGCGACCTATGGCCCCGGCCGCGAGGCGGCTCAGCTCGAGGCGAGCAAGTGGACCGCGAAGCAGGTGATGGAGGAGGCCGGGGTCCCCACCGCGCGCGCCCGCGCGTTCGATTCGGTCGCCGCCGCGCGCGCCGCGCTCGACGCGTTCGGCCCCCCCTGGGTGATCAAGGCGGACGGCCTGGCCTCCGGCAAGGGCGTGCTCGTGACCGACACCCGCGACGAGGCGGAACGGTTCCTCGTGGCGTGTCTCGAGCAGGATCGCTTCGGCGGGGCCGGCCGGCGCGTGATCCTCGAGGAGTTCCTTCGCGGCCAGGAAGCCTCGCTGATGGCGGTGTGCGACGGGGAGCGATTCGTGCTCCTGCCCGCGGCGCGGGACTACAAGCGCGCCTACGACGGCGACCGCGGTCCGAACACCGGCGGGATGGGCGCCTGCGCGCCGAGCCCGGGCGTGGACGCCTCACTCGAAGGCGTCGTCGGGGAACGGATCGTCCGGCCGGTGCTCGAGGCGATGGCGCGAGGTGGCACGCCCTACCGCGGCACGCTCTACGCCGGCCTCATGCTCACCGCGGATGGCCCCAGGGTGGTCGAGTTCAACTGCCGCTTCGGCGATCCCGAGACCCAGGTTGTGCTGCCGCTCATCGAGGGTTCGTTCGCCCGTCTGCTCGCGGGCGCGGCGACCGGGCGGCTGGAGGCGGCGACGGTCGGGCGTGGCGAGGGCGCGGCGGTCTCGGTGGCAATCGTGGACGAGGGCTACCCCGTGTCGGTTGCGGGTGGCGGCACGGTGGAGGGCCTCGACGCCTTGATGCGACGCGAGGACCTGATGGTCTTCCACGCCGGTATCGCGCACACGGGCGCGACCTGGCAGTTGGTCGGCGGACGCGCGCTCCACGTGGTGGCGCGCGCTGCGGCCCGCGAGGACGCGCGCGCGCGGGTCTATGACGGCCTCGCGTCGCTGGGCGGGCGTGGTTGGCGCTGCCGCTCGGACATCGCGGCCACGCCGGGGGCGGAGGCCGTCCCGGGGCGGGCGCACGCGGGAGCGGCGGAGGGCGGGCGGGCGTGAACGTGATGAAGGTGGATCCGGAGAACCCGGACGAGAGCGTGTTGCTCGAGGCCGCCGAGGCGGTGCTGCGGGGCGGTGTCATCGCCTTCCCGACCGACACCCTCTACGGGCTCGGCTGCTCGCTGTTCGACGTCTCGGCGGTCGAGATGGTGGCGCGGCTCAAGCGTCGCGATCCGTCGCTGGCCGTCATCTCGCTCATCCCCGAGCCGCGGCAGGTCTACGGGCTGGCCCGGGACGTGAGCGAGGTCGCCCAACGCCTGATGACGCGGTTCTGGCCTGGGCCCCTGTCGCTCATCTTCCAGGCCGCAGCGATCGTGCCGGCGCGGGTCCGCGGCGCGGGCGGGACGGTGGCGTTGCGCTGCCCTCGGGACACGCTCTGCCAGCGCCTGCTCGACCGCATCGGCGGGCCCGTGGTTTCGAGCAGCGCGAACCTGTCGGGTCAACGGCCGGCCCAGACCGCCGAAGAGGTCGTGCGCATCTTCGGCAACCAGCTCGATCTGGTGATCGACGGCGGGCCGCGCCACGGCGGCCTGTCGTCGACGCTGGTGGACGTCAGCGGCCCGCGCCCGCGCCTGCTGCGACGCGGCGTCATCGAGTGGTCGGCGGACCTCGGCGATTTCGAGGACGCGACCGGGGGCGCTGATTGACGACCCCCGGCACCGCATTTATCCTTGAGGCGCATGTCTCCCGCCGATCCGGTCTTCCGCGTCCTGCTGGTCTGTACCGGGAACACCTGCCGCAGTCCGATGGCGGCGGGGGCACTGCACAGGGCGCTCGGGACGGACGTCGACCGCATCCGGGTCGAATCGGCGGGCACCGCCGCCTGGGAGGGTCAGCCGGCCACCGAGCCATCGCTTGGTGTGGCGGCGCACGCGGGGGTGGACCTGGGCGGGCACCGCTCGCGCCGGGTGACGCCCGCGATGGTGCGCGCGGCGGATATCGTGCTGGTGATGGAGCGCGGGCATCTGGCCGCGGTGCGGGCACTCGGTGCGGACCCCGACCACACGCACGTGCTGAGCGAATGGCCGGCCCCGGGGGAGCCGGGGTTGGAGATCAGCGACCCGTTCGGGGCCTCGAACGAGGCCTACGAGGAGTGCTGGCGCCGCATCCAGCATCATCTCGAGCGGGTGCTGCCCATCATACGAGACGCGTCACGCGCACGCTCGACCTGAGCCGCCGGGCGCACCGATCCCTTCAGCGAGGTGGATGATGGCTCTCACCAAGGTGAGCAAGATCTGGATGAACGGGAAGTGGGTGCCGTGGGACGACGCGAAGATCCACATCCTCTCCCACGTCGCGCACTACGCCTCCAGCGTGTTCGAGGGCATCCGCTGCTACGACACCAAGCGTGGCCCCGCCATCTTCCGGCTCGACGAACACATGGACCGGCTCATGTACTCCGCCCGCATCTACCGGATGGAGCTGCCGTTCACGCGCGACCAGATCCGTCAGGTGTGCCTCGATGTGGTGGCGATCAACGACCTGAAGCAGTGCTACCTCCGCCCGCTCGTCTACCGCGGCTACGAGAACCTGGGTGTCAACCCGTTCGGCTCGCCGGTCGAGGTGGCGGTCGCTGCGTTCCCGTGGGGCCAGTACCTGGGTGATGACGCGCTCACCAAGGGGGTCGCGGTCAAGATCAGCTCGTGGTGGCGGATCTCGCCCAACACCCTTCCCGCGATGGCGAAGGCGTCGGCGAACTACATGAACTCGCAGCTCATGAAGATGGAAGCACTCGTGGACGGCTACGACGAAGCGGTGGCCCTCGACGTGCACGGGTTCGTGAGCGAGGGGAGCGGCCAGAACCTCTTCGCGGTGGTGAAGGGCGACCTCCTGACCCCGCCGCTCCACAGCAGCGTGCTGGCCGGGATCACCCGCGACTCGGTGATGACGCTGGCGCGCGAGCTGGGCTACCGGGTGCGCGAGGAGGTCATGCCGCGCGAGATGCTCTACATCGCCGACGAGGTGTTCCTGGCCGGCACCGCGGTGGAGGTCACGCCGGTGCACTCGGTGGACCGGATCGCGGTGGGCGACGGCAAGCCCGGCAAGGTGACGCGCGCCATCCAGGAGGCGTTCTTCGGTCTGGTGCGCGGCCAGCAGCCCGACCGCCACGGCTGGCTCACCGCGGTGCCGCAGCCGGCGACCGCGTCGGGCGCGGTTGCGCGGCGGCCCTAGGCGGATGCGCGTCGCCATCGGCGCCGATCACGCCGGCTACCCGCTCAAGGAGCGGCTCAAGCACGAGCTGGCGCGGCTCGGTCATGAGGTCGCGGATGTGGGCACCCACGCGCCCGAGCCGCCCGTGGACTACCCCGACTTCTGCTTCCCGGTCGCCGAGCGCGTGGCCGATGGCCGCGCGGACCGTGGCATCGTGCTGGGCGGGAGCGGGATCGGCGAGGCGATCGCGGCCAACAAGGTCGCCGGCGTGCGCGCCGTGGTGGTCACCAGCGACGAGACCGCGCGGCTCACGCGCCTCCACAACGACTCGAACGTGCTGGCCCTGGGTGGGCGCACGAATGCTCCCGAGGACGCCGTCCGCTGGCTGTCCATCTGGCTCGAGACGCCCTTCGAAGGTGGACGGCACCTGCCGCGGCTCAAGAAGATCGCCGACTACGAGAGTGCCCACCATCCGGCCCGCCCGAGGTGACCATGTCCGACCTCTGCGACCGCGACCCCGCCATCTTCGAGGCCATCGCCGGCGAGCGCCGGCGCCAGCTCGGCACCCTCGAGCTCATCGCCTCCGAGAACTTCGCCAGCGACGCGGTGCTCGAAGCGCTGGGCTCGGTGATGAACAACAAGTACGCCGAGGGCCTGCCGCGCAAGCGCTACTACGGTGGCTGCGAGTTCGTCGATCAGGCCGAGGAGCTGGCGCTCGAGCGGGTCGGGAAGCTGTTCGGCGCCGAGCACGCCAACGTGCAGGCGCACTCGGGCGCCTCGGCGAATCTCGCCGCCTACCTCGCGGTCGCCGAGCCGGGCTCGGCGCTGCTCGGCATGAGCCTCGCCCACGGCGGGCACCTCACGCATGGCCACCCGGTCTCGTTCTCGGGCCGCCTGTTCAAGGCCGTGCAGTACGGCGTGCGTCCGGAAGACGGGCGCATCGATCACGACCAGGTCGAGTCTCTTGCCCGCGAGCACCGGCCGAAGATCATCGTCGCGGGTGCCAGCGCCTACCCGCGGGTGATCGACTTCGCGCGCTTCGCCCGCATCGCGCAGGAGGTGGGGGCGATCCTGGTCGTGGACATGGCGCACATCGCCGGTCTGGTCGCCGCAGGGCTCCATCCCAGCCCGGTCCCGCACGCGGATCTCATCACCAGCACCACGCACAAGACCCTGCGTGGTCCGCGCGGGGGCTTCGTGCTGAGCCGTGCCGCCCACGGCGAGAAGCTCGACAAGGCCGTGTTCCCGATGCTCCAGGGCGGTCCCCTCATGCACGTCATCGCCGCCAAGGCGGTGTGCTTCGGTGAGGCGCTGACGGACGGCTTTCGCGCCTACCAGAAGCGGGTGGTCGAGAACGCCGCCGAGCTCGCGCGCTCGCTTGGGGAGCACGGCTTCGACCTGGTCTCGGGCGGCACCGACAACCACCTGATGCTGGTGGACCTGCAGCGCCGCGGGCTGACCGGCAAGGTGGCCGAGGAGGCGCTCCACCGCGCGCGCATCACGGTCAACAAGAATGCGGTGCCCAACGACCCGCAGAAGCCGTGGGTGACGAGCGGCATCCGCCTCGGCACGCCGGCGCTCACCACGCGCGGCTTCGGCGTCGAGGAGATGCGCCTCATCGCCGGCTGGATCGCCCGGGTGCTCGACCGTCCCGACGACCTCGAGGCGGGGCGCGCGGTGGAGCGGGAGGTTGCGGAGGTCGCAGCCCGCTTCCCTCTGTTCGCCTGGGAGCCGGCGCTGCGATAGGACCCCGGTCGCGCCGTACGCGCGCCGGCGTGTCGCCCTGCCGAAGCCTGCCGCAGGCGTCCCCGGTGCGTCGGGGCTCCCGGGCCGTGCGCCGCGCGGCGCCCAGCGTGGAAGTTGCACGGCGGTGGTCGGCCGCGCTCTGAAATCGCGTTCAAGCCGCCCGGGGATCGGCTGCGGCGCAATGGGTTACGGGAAGAGCCCAGGTGTCCCCGGTGGCACCGAATCTGCTCTCCACACCCGGACCCGGCCCAGTCCCCCGACCCTCGAAGGCACCGTGCTCGACTCTCCCTTCATCTGGCTGCTCGCCATCCGGCTCCCCTCGCTCTTCACCGGCCGGGCGCTCCATCGCGCCGCGCTCCACGCCACCGCGGCCGGAGCGTCTCCCGCCGCCGAGGCGCTCTTCGAGCGGGCCGCGGAGCATTACCGGATGGAGCTCGAGGTCGAGGCGCTGGCGCGCCTGCGCGTCCACCAGCTCATCGCCCGGGTGCGCGCGTCGCGCGATCCCCGCCGCGACGCCGCGATGTGCCTCGAGGTCGAGCAGCGGCTCACCCGGCTCGCGCGGATCGAATCCCTGGTCGCACCGTTCGAGCTGGTGCCGGCGAGCCGGCTGCTCGCCAGCTGCGTGCTCGACCCGCTGAATCACGCACCCGCGGCGGGTGCGCCGGGCGCGATCCACGAAGCGGCCTGACCTTCCCGCGCCACCGCGCGCCGCGGTCGCCGGGCGGCCGGACGCCGCCGGTCCGCGCGCCGGGCTCCATCCTCGACGCCTCCCGCCCGGCCACGATTGGCCGCCGCACGGGGCTTCGCTATACTGCCGCAGGCCTTGCGCAGCGTCGCACGGGGTGACCGGCCGCTGAACGATCACGCCGTGCGGCTCGCGGGCGCGTCCGCCTGCCTCCATCCGGCACGAGGAAGGAACCCATGACCGTGGACACGAAGGAAGCGGCGCGCCGCATCGAGCAGGCCAGCACTGTGCTCGCCCGCGTGCGCGCCGAGGTGGGACGGGTCATCGTCGGACAGCACGCGATGGTGGACCGGCTGCTGGTGGGCCTGCTCACCGGCGGCCACATCCTGCTCGAGGGGGTACCGGGGCTGGCGAAGACCCTGGCGGTGAAGAGCCTCGCCGATGCGCTCGCGCTCAAGTTCCGGCGCATCCAGTTCACGCCCGACCTGCTGCCCGCCGATCTGACCGGCACCCTCATCTACAACCCGCGCGAGGGCACCTTCAGCGCCAAGCGCGGGCCGGTGTTCGCGCACCTGGTGCTGGCTGACGAGATCAATCGCGCCCCGGCCAAGGTCCAGTCGGCGCTGCTCGAGGCGATGCAGGAGAAGCAGGTCACGCTGGGCGACGACAGCCACGCGCTCGAGGAGCCCTTCCTGGTGCTGGCCACGCAGAACCCGATCGAGCAGGAGGGGACCTACCCGCTGCCGGAGGCCCAGAGCGACCGCTTCATGCTCAAGGTCAAGATCGGCTACCCCGAGCGCAACGAGGAGAAGGAGATCCTGCGGCGCGCGGGCCTCGCGGCGCTGCCGTCGCTCTCGCCCCAGGCGAGTCGCGACGAGGTGCTGACGGCGCGCGAGGCGCTCGCCGCGGTCTACGTGGACGACAAGATCCAGGAGTATGTGCTCGATCTGGTCACCGCCACGCGCAAGCCGCGCGACTACGGGCTGCCGCTCGACGGGCTGGTGGCCTACGGGGCCTCGCCGCGCGCGACCCTGTTCCTGGTGCGCGGGGCGCAGGCCCTCGCCACCATCGACGGACGACCCTACGTGCTCCCCGAGGACGTGAAGGCGATCGCGCCCGACGTGCTCCGCCACCGCATCCACGTCTCCTACGAGGCCGAGGCCGAAGGGGTGGACGGGGAGGAGGTGGCGCGGCGCATCCTGGAGCAGGTGCGCGTGCCCTGATGCAGACCGCGGAGCTGCTGCGCAAGGTCCGCCGACTCGAGATTCGCAGCCGCCATCTGGTCGAGGATCTGTTCGCCGGCCACGCCGAGAGCGTCTTCAAGGGACGCGGGATGGAGTTCGAGGAGGTCCGTCCCTACGTCCCCGGCGACGAGGTGCGCGACATCGACTGGAACGTCACCGCGCGCCTGGGGCATCCCTACGTCAAGCGGTTCGTCGAGGAGCGCGAGCTCACCGTGCTGCTGGTGCTCGACGTCTCGCGCTCGATGCGCTTCGGCACCGCCGGGCAGGAGAAGCGCGAGCTCGCCGCCGAACTGTGCGCGGTGCTGGGCTTCGCCGCTCTTCGCCACGACGACCACGTGGGGCTGGTGCTCGCGGGCGAGCGGGTCGAGCACTTCGTGCCGCCGGCGCGCGGGCGCAGCCACGTGCTGCGGCTGCTGCGCGACGTGCTCGACGCCACCCCGCGAGCGGGCGGGACACGGCTCGGAGAGGCGGCGCGCTTCGTGCTCCGCACTACCCACCGGCGCAGCGTGGTGTTCTGGATCTCCGATTTCGAGGACACCCTCGACCCGCGCGACTGGCGGGTCCTCGCGCGCCGTCACGAGCTGACCGCCCTGATCACCCGCGACCCGCGCGACGAGGCGCTGCCGGCGGTGGGCTGGGTCGAGGTCGAGGACCTGGAGAGCGGTGAGCGGCGGCTGGTGAACACCTCGAGCCGCCGCGCGCGCGAGGCCTACCACGCCCGGGCGCGCGAGCAGCGGCGTCTCGCCGAGCAGGCCCTCAAGCGCGCGCGGGTGCCGATGGTCGAGGTGCGCACGGATCGCTCGTACCTGCCGGTGTTGCTGCGCTTCTTCGCCGCGCGCCGGCGGGGGCGGAGCGCGGCATGAGGGTGGCGGCGCGATCGCGGCTCGCCGTCGTCGCGCTGGCGATGACCGGGCTCGGCACCGCCCCGGCGCCGTGGGCCGCCACCGCGGCGCCCCCGGCGACGACGGTCGCGTCGCCGCTGCACACCTCGCGACAGCCCTACCGCGTCCGCGTCGGCGTGCGTCCCGGGGTGGTCGAGCTCGGCCAGCAGGTCGCCTACCGCGCCGGCGTGACCGATGGTGGGGAGGGGACGATCCGCCTGCTACCGCCCGAGTCGGAGGGGGCCTTCACGTGGGGGACGCCGAGGGTCTACAGGCGGCAGGGCTGGCGCCGCCGGCCCGAACGCCAGCCGTACGCGCGCTACCGGGTCTGGAGCCTCGACACGATGGGGATCGAGGTGCCGCTCCAGGCGTTCGCGCTCGGGCGGCTCTCGATCCCGGGACTGCGCCTCGAGATCGACGACGGCCGCGGGCCACGCATCGTCCGGCTGCCGACGGTGACACTGACGGTCGTGCCCGTGCTCTCGGCGGCAGACAGCAACGCCGATTTCCGCGCCGTCCACGGCCCGCTCGCGGCGCCGTGGTGGGAGCGCGTGCCCTGGACGTGGGTGATCCTGGGGTTGCTGGGTGTGGCGGCAATCGTCGCGCTGATGGTGTGGCGGCGCCGGCGCCGCCGCGCTCCCGCCGCCGCGCCCGTCACCCGGCCGGAGGCCCGCGACCCGCTGGTCGAGGCGCTGGCGGCGCTGGCGGCCCTGCGCGGACTGAACCTCCCCGAGCACGGCCGCTTCGCGGAGCACGCGTTCCGGCTCGGTCAGATCCTGAGGCGCTATCTCGAGGCGGTGACGAGGACCACCCGGCCCGGTGACACCACGCCGGAGCTGGTCGCCCATCTCCGCCAGGCGGGGCTCGAGCCGGACGACCTGGCGCTTCTCTCGGGTCTCCTGCGCGCCTGGGACCAGGTCAAGTTCGCGCGCGAGCCGTTCACGCTCGACGAAGCGATCCGCGCCGAGCGCGCGACCGAGGACTTCCTGCGCCGGCCGGCGGCGGCGGCGGAGAAGGCGGCCTGATGCGCTGGGACGCGCCGTGGGCGCTGCTCGCCCTGCTGGTGCTGCCGCTGCTCGCCTGGCGCGGGCGCCGGGAGGTGGCGAGGACGGCGGCGGTGCTGTGGGTCCGGGTGGAAGGGGCATGGGCGGCGGGGCTCACGGCGCTGCCGCTGCGCGCGGTCGCCCTGCTGCCGTGGCTGGCGCTCACGATCGCATCGCTGGCGCTCGCCCGCCCGCAGCAGGGGCTGCGCCAGAGCGAGACCGAAACGCGCGGTGTGGACATCGTACTGGCGCTCGACGTCTCGCCCAGCATGCGGGCCGAGGACTTCCGCCCGCGCAACCGCCTGTTCGTGGCCAAGGAGACGGCGCGCGAGTTCGTCCGCCAGCGTTCGCACGATCGCATCGCGCTGGTGGCGTTCGCGGCCACCGCCTTCACCCAGTGTCCGCTCACCCTCGACCACGCGGTGCTGGGCGAGCTGCTCGACGGGCTCGACTTCGGGATGGCCGAGGACGGGACCGCGATCGGCATGGGGCTCGCGACCGCCGTCGCGCGCCTGAAGGAGAGCCAGACGCCGAGCAAAGTGGTGGTGCTGCTCACCGACGGGCAGAACAACCGCGGCGCCATCGATCCACTCACCGGCGCCGAGCTGGCGCACGCGCTCGGGATCCGGGTCTACACCGTGCTGGTGGGCCGCGGCGGCGTGGTGCCGGTGCCGGTCGATGATCCGGTCTTCGGACGACGCGTCGAGATGGTACGGATGGAGGTGGACGAGGGGGCGCTGCGCGAGATCGCGCGCCGCACTGGCGGGCGGTTCTACCGCGCCCTCGACCCGGACGCGCTGGCCAGCATCTACGCCGCCATCGACCGGCTCGAGCGGGCGCCGATCCGCTCGATCGAATACCAGGAGTACATCGACCTGGGGCCGCTGTTCCTGGGCTGCGCCGCGGCGCTCCTCCTGCTGCACGGCCTGTGCTCCTCCACCTGGGCGTTACGCCTGCCATGACCCGCGTCCGCGGCATCCCGCGGGCGGACAGCCCGCGCGGGACACCATGACCTTCGCCTCCCCGGGATGGCTGTGGCTGCTGGCGGCGCTCGTCCCGCTGCTTCTGCTCGAGTGGCGCGCCGCGCGCCGCGCCGAGGAGGGTCTCCGCCGGCTGGTCGGTCCCCGCCCCGACCACGCGCTGTTGCACCAGCGGCGTCCGGGACAGCGCCGCGTCGGGATCGCGCTGCGCACCGGCGGGTTCGTCCTGCTGGTGCTGGGGGCCGCGGGCCCCGAGTGGGGCCACGAGATCGTGCGGCGGAGCGCCACCGGCTCCGACGTGGTGCTACTGGTTGACGTCTCCGCGAGCATGGACGCGCGCGATGTGCCGCCCAGCCGCCTCGAGGAGGCCCGGCGGGAGGCGCTCGCCGTGCTCGACCGGCTGGCGGGGAGCCGCGTGGGGGTGGTGGCGTTCGCCGGCGACGCGGTGCGCCTCTGCCCGCTGACCCTCGACCGGGGTGCGGTGCGCCTGGTGCTGGAGTCGATCACCACCCACGCGGTGAGCGAACCGGGCACCGACCTCGGCAAGGGCCTGCGGATGGCGGCGCGCGTGCTGCCGGGCGGGCGGCGGAGCGAACAGGTGATCGTGCTGTGGACGGATGGCGAAGATCTGGAGCGCGGCGCCGCGAGCGCGGTCGAAGAGCTGGCGCGCGGCGGATTCCGCGTGCTGGCGGTGGGGGTCGGCACGGCCGTGGGCGACGTCGTGCCGGTGCTCGACGATCAGGGGCGCGCGGTGGACGTGAAGCGCGACGCGGGCGGCGGCGCGGTCCGCAGCCGGCTCGACGAGAACCTGCTCCGCACGCTGGCCCGTCGCACCCGCGGGGCGTATTTCCCGGCGTCGCGCCCCGGCGGCGAGCTGCCGCGGCTGCTGGCCGCACTCGGCGCCGTGTCGCGTGGCGGCCGCGGCCAGCGTCTGGTCGAGCGTCCGGTGCCGCGCTTCCCGTGGTTCGCGGGGCTGGCGGCACTCCTGATCGCGATCGAGCTGGGACGCGCGCGACGGCGCCGGCCGGA
>JBBTLZ010000042.1:0-29724 GCA_038068435.1 Candidatus Eiseniibacteriota bacterium
CTCGACCCCGCCGGCGTGACCTGGATCCTCAACCCCTACGACGAGATCGCGCTCGAACAGGCGCTGCGCATCCGCGAGGCGGCCGGTCAGGGCGAGGTCGTGGTGCTCTCGCTCGGCGGGCCCGGGGTGCAGACCACCATTCGCAACGCGCTCGCCATGGGCGCGGACCGAGCCATCCATCTCAGGACCGATGCGGTCCAGCCCGACTCGCTTCAGGTCGCCCGCGCCCTCGCCGCCGAGCTCCAGGGGGCCGACGCGCGCCTCATCTGGTTCGGCAAGCAGGCGGTGGACGATGACGCCGCGCAGGTGGCACCCATGGTCGCCGAGCTGCTCGGGCATCCGTGCGTCACCGTGGTGGCGGCGATGGAGCTGACTCAGGGACCGTCGGGGGGACCCGAGGGTGGGCAGGCTGTGATCGAGCGTGAGGTGGAGGGCGCGCACGAGGTGGTGGAGGTCACGCTCCCGGTGGTGCTGGCCGCCGAGAAGGGGCTGAACGAGCCGCGCTACGCCTCGCTCAAGGGCATCATGTCCGCCAAGAAGAAGCCCATCGAGGAGAAGCCGGTGACGCTTGGACCTCCGGCGCTCGAGATCCTCTCGCTCGCGTTGCCCGCGGCGCGCGCCCCGGGCCGGATCGTCGGCCAGGGCGTCGAAGCCGTGCCCGAGCTGGTGCGCGTACTCCGCGAAGAAGCCCGGGTGATCTGACCATGGCGATCCTGGTCTTCATCGAGCAGCGCGATGGAAGGGTGCGCAGCGTCGCGCGCGAGGCGCTCGGCGAAGCGGTCCGCCTCGCGGCCGCCCTCGGCGGTCCGGTGGTGGGCGTGTGCGCCGCCGCCGCCGATCCCGGTCTCGCCGCCCTGGGCGAGGCCGGCGCCAGCGAGACGCTGCTCGCCACCCACGAAGCCTTCCGCCACTACGAGCCGGCGGGCTACACGCGGGCCGTGGTCGCCGCGGTCGAGCGGGTGAAACCGTCCGTGGTCCTGTTCTCCGCGTCGTCGATGGGACGCGACCTGGCGCCGCGTGTCGCCGCCCGGCTCGGCGTCGGATTGGCGGCCGACTGTACGGCCCTCGCGGTCGAGGGCGGGCGCCTGATCGCGAGCCGCCCGGTCTTCGCGGGCAAGGCGGTCCAGCGCGTGGCCTTCACCGGCACGCCGGCGATGGTTTCGCTGCGACCCAAGGTGTTCGCCGCGGCCCCTCCCCGGAACGGCGGGGCGCCCACGGTGACGCTACTCGCGATCGACCACGATCCGGCCGCGGCGCGGGCGCGGGTGCGCGAGGTGAAGACGACCAGCGCCGGGAAGGTGGACTTGACCGAGGCCGAGGTCATCGTTTCCGGCGGGCGCGGCCTCAAGGGGCCCGAGAACTTCGCGATCATCGAAGCGCTCGCGTCGGCCCTGGGCGCCACCGTCGGCGCCTCGCGGGCGGTCGTGGACGCGGGCTGGCGCCCGCACGGCGACCAGGTGGGCCAGACGGGCAAGACCGTGTCACCCAAGCTCTACGTGGCGGTCGCCATCTCCGGCGCGATCCAGCATCTCGCCGGCATGTCGTCGTCGCGCTGCATCGTCGCGATCAACAAGGATCCCGACGCGCCCATCTTCAAAGTGGCGGACTACGGCGTCGTCGGGGACGCCTTCGAGGTGGTGCCCGCGCTGACCGAGGCGGTGAAGGCGCTGAACGCCCGCTCGTAGCGCGGGCCGTGGCTTGACGGTCGTCGAGACGCTCCGCAGGGTCCGGAAGTCGGTGACCCAAGGGCCGCGCGCCGTAGCGCGTCGGGTGTTCGAGAGGGGAGCATGAAGGAATACCTGCCAATCTTGCTGTTCCTGCTGGTCGCCGTCGGCTTCGCCGCCGGGACCATCGGGCTTTCCAGCATCATCGTGCCGCGCCGCAGGAACGCCGTGAAGATGTCGTCGTACGAGTGCGGCGTGGATCCGGTGGGCGATGCCCGCGAGCGCTTCTCGGTGAAGTTCTACCTGGTGGCGGTGCTCTTCATCCTGTTCGACATCGAGGTGGTGTTCCTGTACCCGTGGGCGGTGGCGTTCCGCCAGCTGGGGCTCTACGGGCTCGTCGAGATGGTGCTGTTCATCCTCATCCTGCTCGTGGGCTATGCGTATCTCTTGAAGAAGCGCGCGCTCGAGTGGGATTGAGGATCCTGGCCATCGCCGGCGCGTGAAGGGGGTCTGACCATGGCCGACCCGAAGATCGAGAATCCTTTCCGGGTGCTCCCCGCTCCCGCGGAGAGCCAGCGCGGGGTACCGCTGCCCGGCGGCACGGCCACGCCCGAGGAGGCGATCCGCGAGGAGGTGGAGCGCGGCGTCCTGTTCACCACCGTCGGCGGCATGGTCAACTGGGCGGTGAACCAGTCGCGCGCGAACTCCATCTGGCCGCTCGGCTTTGGGCTCGCCTGCTGCGCCATCGAGATGATGGCGATCGTCGGCCCGCGCTTCGACATCTCCCGCTTCGGCGCCGAGGTGTTCCGCGCCTCACCCCGCCAGGCCGACCTCATGATCGTCGCCGGCCGCGTGAGCATCAAGATGGCCCCGGTGGTCCGCCAGCTCTACGAGCAGATGCCGGACCCCAAGTGGGTGATCTCGATGGGGGCCTGCGCCTCGTGTGGCGGCGTCTTCAACAACTACGCGATCGTCCAGGGCGTCGACAAGATCGTCCCGGTGGACGTCTACGTGCCCGGCTGCCCGCCCCGGCCCGAAGCGCTCATCCACGGCATCATGAAGCTCCAGGAGAAGATCCTCGCCTCGCCGGTCGAGGTGGGCACGCTGACGATCCATCCGAAGCGGAAGAAGGGCGCGGCCTGATGGCGCTCACCCCCGAGCGGGTCGAGCAACGGCTGCGCGAGCGATTCCCCGAGGTGCCGTTCGAGCGGCAGGAGGGGAGCGCGGTCCGCGACCACACCCTCTACCTGCCGGCGGACCGGCTGGTCGAGGTCTGCACCTTCCTGCGCGACGACTCCGAGCTTCAATTCGCGCTGCTCTCCTGGGTCGGCGGCGTGGACTGGCTGCCGCGCGAGCCGCGCTTCGAGGTCGTCTATCACCTGCTGTCCATCGAGCATGCCTGCCGCTTCGTGCTCAAGGTGCGGGTGCCCGAGGCCGAACCGCGCGTCCCGAGCGTGACCGGCGTGTGGCCCACTGCGAACTGGCACGAGCGCGAGACCTACGACTTCTACGGGATCGTCTTCGACGGCCATCCCGACCTGACCCGCATCCTGCTCCCGGACGACTGGCAGGGCTGGCCGCTGCGCAAGGACTCGCCGCTCGGCTACCAGGAGGTGGCCTTCACCCACAACACGCCGGGCCGCAGCGTGCCGGCGCCCGACCTCACGCGGCTCAAGCCGAAGAAGGTGAAGTATCGTGCGCACTGAGACCATGACCCTGAACATGGGGCCGCAGCACCCCTCGACGCACGGGGTGCTGCGCGTGGTGCTCGAGCTGGACGGCGAGACGGTGGTGCGGGCCAAACCCATCATCGGCTACCTGCACACCGGCATGGAGAAGCAGGCCGAGTACAAGACCTACACGCAGTCCATCCCGCAGACCGACCGGATGGATTATCTGGCGCCCATGTCGAACAACCTGGGGCTGTGCCTGGCGGCCGAGAAGCTGGTGGGCATCGAGGCGCCGGCGCGCGCGCAGGCCATCCGTGTGCTCCTCACCGAGCTGACCCGGATCAGCTCGCACTGCGTGTGGCTGGGTACGCACGCGCTCGACATCGGCGCGATGACGGTCTTCTTCTACTGCTTCCGCGAGCGCGAGAAGGTGCTCTCGATCTACGACCAGGTGTGCGGCGCGCGCATGACCGCCTCGTACTTCCGGGTCGGCGGGCTCTCGGCCGACATCCCGGCCGGGTTGCTCGACCGCTGCCAGAAGTTCGTGGACGAGATGCCCGCGCACGCGGACGAGTACGAGCGCCTGCTCTCGAAGAACCCGATCTGGCTCGCGCGCACGAAGGGCGTGGCGCCGCTGTCGGCGCAGCAGGCGATCGCCATGGGCGCGACCGGGCCCATCCTGCGCGGGTCGGGCGTGGGGTGGGACCTGCGCAAGACGGAGCCCTACTGCGGCTACGACGGCTACGACTTCGACGTCCCGGTGGGTGCGAACGGCGACGCCTACGACCGGTACATGGTCCGCGTCCAGGAGATCCGCCAGTCCACGCGCATCTCCGGCCAGGCGATCCGGAAGATCCGCGAGCTGGGCGAGCGCGGCGAGTACCGGCTGCGCGACTTCAAGTACGTGGTGCCTCCCAAGGAAGAGGTCAAGACCTCGATGGAGGCGCTCATCCACCACTTCAAGATCGTCGCGCACGGCTTCTTCCCGCCGGTGGGCGAGGCCTACCAGGCGATCGAGGCGCCCAAGGGCGAGCTGGGCTTCTATTTCGTCTCCGATGGCACGCCGCGGCCGTGGCGCATGAAGGTGCGCGCGCCGTCGTTCGTGAACCTCCAGACGCTGCCGACGATGATCGAAGGGAGGCTGGTGGCCGACGTGATCACCGCCATCGGCAGCCTCGACATCGTGCTCGGCGAGATCGACCGATGAGTCACGCCCCGGTCCTGCCGGTCGAGGCGCCGGCGGCGCTCGAGTGGCCCGCCGCGCGCCGGGCCGAGGTGGGCGAGGCGCTCTCGCACTATCCGAACCAGCGCTCGGCCGTGCTGCCGGTGTTGTGGATCGCGCAGCGGGAATGGGGCTGGCTCCCGCCCGGCGCGCTGCGGCTGGTGGCGCGTACGCTCGACCTGCCCGAGCCCGAGGTGTTCGGGATCGCCACCTTCTACACCATGTTCAACCTGAAGCCGGTGGGGCGGCACCACCTCCAGGTATGCATGACCCTCTCGTGCTCGCTGATGGGCGCCGACCGGCTGTTCCGCCACCTCGAGTGCAAGCTCGGGATCGGCCACGGCGAGACCACGCCGGACGGCCGCTACACCCTCCGCCGGGTCGAGTGCCTGGCGGCCTGCGGCGGCGGGCCGTGCATGCAGGTGAACTTCGACTACCACGAACATCTGGACGAGGCGAAGGTGGACGCCCTGCTGGAGACGCTGCGATGAGCCCGGCGCGCGGACCGCTCCTCTTCAAGGACATCGACACGCCGAAGCTGGCGTCGATCGAGGTCTATCGCAAGGGCGGCGGCTACGAGGTGCCCGGCCTCGTGCTCGGGAAAAAGTCACCCGACGAGTGCATCGAGGTCGTCAAGGCCTCGGGGCTGCGCGGGCGCGGCGGCGCCGGCTTTCCGGCCGGGATGAAATGGGGCTTCGTCCCGAAACCATCGCCGAAGCCGCGCTACCTGATCGGCAACGCCGACGAGAGCGAGCCGGGCACCTTCAAGGACCGCGAGCTGATGGAGAAGAACCCCCATCTCCTGATCGAGGGGATGCTGCTCGCCGCCTACGCGATCGGCGCGCACACGGGCTACCTCTACCTGCGCGGCGAGTTCGAGTACGTCCAGCGGATCCTCGACCGGGCGATCGCCGAGGCGAAGGCGGCGCGCCTGCTGGGGGACGACGTGCTGGGGAGCGGGTTCGCGTTCGAACTCCACACGCATCTCGGCGCCGGCGCCTACATCTGCGGCGAGGAGACGGCGCTGCTCTCCTCGCTCGAAGGCTACCGGGGCCAGCCGCGTCTCAAGCCGCCGTTCCCCGCGGTCGAGGGCCTCTACGCGTGCCCGACCATCGTGAACAACGTCGAGACGCTGATGAACGTGCCCCACATCCTGAAGCACGGCGCAGCGTGGTACCGCCAGTGGGGCACCGAGAAGAGCCCGGGCACCAAGATCCTCTCGGTGTCGGGGCCGGTGAAGCGACCCGGCAACTACGAGGTGCCGATGGGCCTGCCGCTGGCGGCGCTCCTGAACGAGTACTGCGGCGGGATGCGCGACGGGATGAAGGTGAAGGCGGTGATCCCGGGCGGCTCGTCGGTGCCGCTGCTCCCGGCGTCGATGCTCGACACCGGTCTCGACTTCGAGTCCATGGTGGCCGCCGGCACGCTGCTCGGCTCGGGCGGCGTCATCGTCATCGACGACCAGACCTGCATCGTCGACGCGCTCTGGAACATCACGCGCTTCTACGAGCATGAGTCGTGCGGCAAGTGCACGCCGTGCCGCGAGGGCACCTACTGGATGAGCGAGGTGTTCGAGCGCATCGAGAGCGGGCACGGCCGCGAGCAGGACATCGACCTCCTCCTGGACGTCTCGGACAACATCCTGGGCAAGTCGTTCTGCGCGCTGGGCGACGCGGCGGCGATGCCGGTGACGGGGGCGATCAGGCACTTCCGCGACGAGTTCGAGTATCACGTGAAGCACAAGCGCTGCCTGGTGAACCGCCGCCGCGCTGCGGCACCCGCGATCCCCACGGAGGTGCCCGCGTGAGCGCGACCTGCAAGGTCACCGTCAACGGACGCACGGTCGAGGTGCCGGCGGGCACGCTGGTCACCGACGCCGCCCGTGCAGCGGAGACGCACGTCCCGATCTTCTGCTCGCACGCGAAGCTGCCGCCGCTGGGCGCCTGCCGCATCTGCGTGGTGGAGGTCGGCATGCCGAAGCTGGGCCCCGACCGGAAGCCGGTGCTGGCGCCCGACGGACGCCCCGAGATCGTCTGGATGCCCAAGGTCCAGACCGGATGCACGACCACGGTCGCCGACGGCATGCACGTGCGCACCGAATCGGAGGTCGCGGTCAAGGCGCGCCAGGGCGTGATGGAGTTCCTGCTCGTCAACCACCCGCTCGACTGCCCGGTCTGCGACGAGGGCGGCGAGTGCCAGCTGCAGGATCTCGCCTTCGCCTTCGGCCACGACTTCTCGCGCATGGACGAGGCCAAGCGCACCTTCGACTCCGAGGACCTCGGCCCGGTGGTGAAGAAGGAGGCCAACCGCTGCATCGTCTGCATGCGGTGCGTGCGCTACTGCGACGAGGTGATGGGCGACGACGCGCTGACCGCTCACCAGCGCGGCGTGTGGACCGAGATCTCCTCGTTCAACCGCCAGCCGCTCGACTGCGAGCAGTGCGGCAACTGCGTCGAGGTCTGCCCGGTCGGGGCACTCACCGCGCTTCCCTACCGCTTCAAGGCGCGCCCCTGGGACCTGCGGCAGCACGTCGCCATCTGCCCGTACTGCTCCAACGGCTGTTCGGTGCGCCTGGGCGTGCGGGGCAACGAGGTGCTGCGCGCGCGCGGCACCGAGTTCCGCGGTGTGAACCAGGAGTTCCTGTGCGTGCGGGGCCGCTTCGGCTACGAGTTCGTCAACAGCGCCGAGCGCCTCACCTCGCCGCTGGTGCGGCTGGGCGGAGGACTGAGCCCCGCCAACCACGACGAAGCGGTGGCGTACGCGGCGGCGCGGCTCAAGGAGATCGCCACCGTGCACGGACCGGGGTCGGTGGCGTTCCTCGGCGGCGAGAAGCTCACCGTCGAGGAGGCCTACCTCTTCCAGAAGCTGGCGCGCGCGGTGCTCGCCACGCCGCACGTGGACGCGCGCACGCGCTTCACCACGCGCGTTGACGGCGGGGCACTCCTCAAGACGACCGGCGGCGGTCGCCCCGCGCTCTCGTTCGACGAGCTCCACCGGGCGCAGGAGGTGTTGGTGCTCGGCGAAGATCTAATGGGTGAGGCGCCGTTCGCGCAGGCCCAGCTCATCCGCGGCCAGCACCAGCAGGGCCTCCACCTGACGGTCGCGCATCCGCGGCGCGTGAAGCTCGCGCGCACCAGGTTCGGCGGCGACTGGCTGGCGTTCAGACCCGGCAGCGAGTTGGCGCTCCTCGACGGTCTGACCCGGGCGGCACTCGACCTGGGAGAGCCCCAGGGACTGCCGGCGGAGGTGGCGGAGGGGCTCCCCGCGCTCAAGCAGGCCCTCGCGGGTGCGACGGCCGAGCAGACCGAGCGGGCCACGGGCGTGCCGGCGGCCGCGGTGCGCGCGGCGGCGAAACGTCTGCGCGAGGCCGGCCGCAAGGCGGTGCTCTTCGGGCGCGCGGTCGCCGAGCACCCGCTGGCCCCCGCGCTGCTGCAGGCGGTCGAGAACCTGGCGTGGATCAGCGGGGCGCTCACCGCCGATCGCTCGTGCGTGATGTACCTGGGTCCCCAGAGCGATTCGCAGGGCGCCCTCGACATGGGGCTCACCCCGGATCGCCTGCCCGGATACGTTTCGGCGGGCGATGCGGCGGCCCGCGCCCCGTTCGAGCAGGCGTGGGGGGCGACGCTGGAGGCCGGCCCCGGCATGAGCGCGCCGGAGATCCTCGCCGCCGCGGCCGAGGGCCGCATCAAGGCGCTGTGGATCGTCGCCGACCACTGGCTGCGGAGCGCGCCCGACCGCGCGCTCGCCGAGCGCGCGCTCGCGCGCGCCGAGCTGGTGATCGTGAACGAGCTGTTCCTCACCGAGACCGCGCGGCGCGCGCACGTGGTGTTCCCGGCCAGCGCCTTCGCCGAGAAGGAGGGCGTGGTGGTGAACTGCGAGCGCCGGCTGCAGAAGACCGTGCGCGCGCTCGCGTGGCGCAAGGGCTGCAGGCCCGATTGGGAGATCTTCCAGTCGGTCGCGCAGGCGCTGGGCGCCCGCTGGTCGTATCGCAGCGCCGAGGACGTCTTCCGTGAGATCGCGCGCCTGGTGCCCGGATACCGCGGCATGAGCTGGGCGACGCTGCTGCCGCTGGGCCCCCAGTGGGCGTCGGAGGGAGCGCCCGCCGTTCCGGGCTCGCTCGCCCCGGCCGGGGGCGGCGCGACACCCGGTGGGTCTGCCGCGGCGGGCGAGGGGCTGTGGCTCCTCTCCGGCGGCACGCTATTTCTACAGGGGAGCCTCTCGCACAGGGGGGCGCTGCTGCCCAAGCTCGCCAGGCGCGCGCGCGCCGCGCTCCATCCCGACGAGGCGAAGCGCCTGGGCGTGACGGAGGGCGACACGATCGATCTGCGCGGGCCGGGCGGCACGGTGCGGCTCCCGGCGACGCTCGACGAGTCCGTGCCCGCGGGAAGCGTGTTCGTGCCCTATGCCCACGCCGAGGTCGAGCTCAACCGGCTCGGCGCGCCGTCGGGCGCGGGCCTCCGCGTGCGGGCGAGCCGGGTGATGGCGTCCGAGACCGTGAGCGCATGAGGCAGCCGGGGAGGGGACGGGATGGCCGCGGTCTGGGATAACCCCGATCTCCAGTTCGTCTTCTGGGCGCTGGTCAAGATCGTCGTGATCCTGTTCACGATGCTGACGGTCGTCTCCTACATGATCTTCGCCGAGCGCAAGATCGCCGGACACATGCAGGCGCGCATCGGCCCCAACCGCGTCGGCCCGTTCGGCCTGCTGCAGCCGGTGGCCGACGCGCTCAAGCTCTTCTTCAAGGAGGAGTTCACGCCGGAGGGCGCCAACAAGGTCATCTTCCACATCGCTCCCATGCTGGCGGTCATCCCGGCGCTGGTGACCTTCTCGGTCGTCCCCTTCGGTCCGCAGGACGCGCTGCGGGTGACCGACATCAACGTCGGCCTGCTGCTGTTCCTGGCCATGTCGAGCCTGGGCGTGTACGCGATCACCCTGGGCGGCTGGTCCTCGAACAACAAGTACGCGCTGCTCGGGGGCCTGCGTTCCTCGGCGCAGATGATCTCCTACGAGCTGGCGATGGGGCTCTCGACCATCGGCGTCCTGCTGCTGGCCGGCTCGCTCTCGCTGGTGGACATCGTGCGGGCGCAGCAGCACTGGTGGTTCGTCATCTTCCAGCCGGTGGCGTTCGGGATCTTCATGCTGACGGCGCTCGCCGAGACCAATCGCGCGCCGTTCGACCTGCCCGAGGCCGAGGCCGAGCTGGTCGCCGGGTTCCACACCGAGTACTCGAGCATGAAGTTCGGGCTCTTCTTCCTGGGCGAGTTCGCGAACGTCATCACCATCTCGTGCATCGCCGTCACCCTGTTCCTGGGCGGCTGGAACGGACCGTGGCTCCCGGAGCAGCTCAAGTTCCTGTGGTTCTTCGCCAAGCTCGGGGCGCTGCTGTTCTTCTTCATCTGGGTGCGCTGGACCTTCCCGCGCCTGCGTTACGACCAGCTCATGAACCTGGGCTGGAAGGTGCTGCTGCCACTCGCGCTCGCGAACATCGTGCTGACCTCGCTGTTCGTATGGTGGAGAGCCCAGGGATGATCCCGGCGCTCTTCTTCGCCTTTGCGGCACTGCTGGTGGGCTGCAGCCTCATGGTCGTCCTGCACCGGAACCCGGTGACGAGCGCCCTGTTCCTGGTGTTGGCGTTCTGCTCGTTGGCGGGGATCTACCTGCTGCTGCACGCCGAGTTCGTCGCCATGGTGCAGGTCATCGTCTACGCCGGGGCGATCATGGTGCTGTTCCTGTTCGTCGTCATGTACCTCAACCTCAAGCGCGACGTGGAGCACGGCGTCCACCTCGCCTTGCGCCGCGGCGCCGGATGGATCCTGGGCGCGTTGCTGCTGGCCGAGGGCGTCTGGCTCTTCGGTCACCGCTGGGCGGCGGGGCCGGTCTCGCCCGGTGAGGTGTTGTCGGCGCCGGGCGGCAACACCCAGGCGATCGGCCAGGTGCTCTACACGCGCTATCTGTTCCCGTTCGAGATCACCTCGATCCTGCTGCTGGTCGCCATGGTGGGGGCGGTGGTGATCGCCAAGGGTCGCGGCCCGCACGCGCGTCGCGCGGCGCCGGCCGGCACGACGCCCGAGCCCCAGGAGCCCGCATGATCCCGCTCTCGTGGATGCTGGTACTCAGCGCCGTGGTGTTCGTGATCGGCGTCGTCGGCGTGCTGGTGCGCCGCAATGCCCTCATCATCTTCATGTCCATCGAGCTGATGCTCAACGCGGCCAACCTGGCCTTCGTGGCGTTCGCCCGTGAGCTGGGCTCGCTCGACGGACAGGTGTTCGTGTTCTTCGTCATGACGGTCGCCGCCGCCGAGGTCGCGGTGGGACTCGCCATCATCGTCAACGTGTTCCGGCTCAAGGAGACGGTCTACGTGGACGAGATCAACCTGCTCAAGGGATAGGACGCGACGGTGACCCGGCCGCTGCTCTGGATCATCCCCGCGCTGCCGCTGGCGGCGGTGGCGCTCAACCTGCTGCTGGGCGACCGGCTCGGCAGGCGCGGCACCGCCTGGCTGGCCTGCGGCGCGGTGGGGGCGGCGTTCGTCTTCGCGCTGCGGGCGGTCCTGGGTCTCGCCGCCCTCCCCGCGGACGAGCGCTCCATCACCGAGACCCTCTACACCTGGATGCGCGTCGGCGACTTCTCGGCGGACGTCGCCTTCCTGCTCGACCCGCTCTCGGCGGTGATGGTGCTGGTGGTGACCGGGGTCGGCTTCCTGATCCACGTCTATTCCGTGGGCTACATGAGTCACGACGGCTCGTTCCGTCGCTTCTTCCTCTACCTCAACCTGTTCATGTTCGCGATGCTCACGCTGGTGCTCGCGGACAACTTCCTGCTCCTGTTCGTCGGCTGGGAGGGCGTGGGACTCTGCTCGTACCTGCTGATCGGGTTCTGGTACACGCGTCCCTCGGCCGCGGAGGCGGGGAAGAAGGCGTTCATCGTCAACCGCATCGGCGATCTCGGGTTCCTGCTGGGCATGCTGACCCTGTTCGCGTGGGGCGGGAGCCTGAACTTCGAGCGCCTGTTCGCCGCGGCGCCGCACGTGTTTGCGGTGGGCTCGGTGGCCGTCACCTTCGCCACGCTGGCGCTGTTCCTCGGCGCCACCGGCAAGAGCGCCCAGATCCCGCTCTACACCTGGCTGCCCGACGCGATGGAGGGCCCGACGCCGGTCTCGGCGCTCATCCATGCCGCCACCATGGTCACCGCCGGAGTCTACATGGTGGCGCGCTGCCACGTGCTGTTCCAGCTCTCGCCGGTTTCGCTCGAGGTCGTGGCGGTGATCGGCGCCGCCACCGCGCTCTTCGCGGCGACCATCGGCCTCGCCCAGAACGACATCAAGCGCGTGCTCGCCTACTCGACGGTGAGCCAGCTCGGCTACATGTTCTTCGCCTGCGGCGTGAGCGCCTTCAGCGCCGGCATCTTCCACCTGATGACCCACTCGTTCTTCAAGGCGCTGCTCTTCCTCGGCGCCGGCTCCGTCATCCACGCGCTCTCGGACGAGCAGGATCTGCGGCGCATGGGAGGTCTCGCCCCCCGGCTGCCGTGGACGCACGGGGTCATGCTGGTCGCCACCCTGGCGATCGCCGGCCTCCCGCCGCTCTCGGGCTTCTTCAGCAAGGACGAGATCCTGGCCTCGGCGTTCGCCTCCGGTCACTACGGGGTGTGGATCGCGGGCCTGCTGGGTGCCACGCTCACCGCGTTCTACATGTTCCGGCTCTACCTGCTCTGCTTCCGCGGCGAGTCGCGCCTCACGCACGAAGCGGAGCATCACCTGCACGAGTCGCCGGCGATCATGATCGCCCCACTGGTCGTGCTGGCGGTGCTCTCGGTCGTCGGCGGGTGGGTCGGGCTCCCGTTCCAGGCAGGCGGCCACGCCTTCGAGCGCTGGCTCGAGCCGGTGTTCGCGGGCGCCGCCGGGGCCGCCCACGCCGCCGCCGGCGAGGGTGTTCACCTCTCGGCCGGCGCCGAATGGGCGCTGATCGTGGTCTCGGTGGCGGTCGCCGCGGCCGGCATCGCGATGGCGTTCCGGCTCTACGGGGGTACCGCCACCGGGCCGCGGAGCGAGCCGCTCGCGGAGCGGATGCCCGGGGTCCACCGCGCGCTGCTCAACAAGTACTGGGTGGACGAGTTCTACCAGGCGACGGTCGTCCGCTTCGTCACCTGGGCCGCCGACCGCTTCTGGCGCTTCTGGGACACGAAGGTCGTGGACGGCACGGTGAACGGGGTCGGCTACACGTTCGAGGGCCTTTCGGCGGTGCTCCGGCTGTTCCAGACCGGGCTCGTCGGCACCTACGCGCTGTTCATCACGCTCGGCGTGGCGGCGCTCATCGCCCACTTCCTGAGGCACTGACGTGCACGATTTTCCCTGGCTCTCCTGGCTGGTCTTCTTCCCGCTCCTGAGCGCGGCCTTGATCGCCGTGCTGCCGGGGGCCTCCGGGCGCGCGATCCGCTGGCTCGCCACCGCCGCTTCGGTCGCCGAGCTGGCGTTCTCGCTCCCGCTCTGGTGGCGCTACCAGCCGGCGCAGCCGGGCTGGCAGTTCGCGGAGCAGAAGCCGTGGCTGCCCGGGCTCGGGGCCAGCTATCACCTGGGTGCCGACGGGGTCGCCGTGCTGCTGGCGCTGCTGACGACCGTGCTCACGCCGATCGTGATCGTCAGCGCCTGGTCGGCGGTCGAGAAGCGCGAGCGCGAGTTCTATGCGCTGCTGCTCGCCCTCGAGGCGGCGATGCTGGGCACGTTCTTCTCGCTCGACCTGCTCCTCTTCTACGTGTTCTGGGAGGCCATGCTGATCCCGATGTACCTGCTCATCGGGGTCTGGGGCGGACCGCGCCGGGTCTACGCGGCGATCAAATTCTTCCTCTACACCATGGCGGGCAGCGTGCTCATGCTGGTCGCCATCCTGTGGCTCTACTTCCACAACCGCGCGCTGACCGGCGTGCCGACCTTCGCCCTCGACGCCTTCTACGCGCTGCCGCTCACCGCCGCCGAGCAGACCTGGCTGTTCCTGGCGTTCGCGTTCGCGTTCGCGATCAAGGTGCCGATGTTCCCCTTCCACACCTGGCTCCCCGACGCGCACGTCGAGGCGCCCACCGCCGGCTCGGTCATCCTGGCGGCGGTGCTCCTCAAGATGGGCACCTTCGGCTACCTGCGCTTCGCCATGCCGCTCTTCCCCTCGGCCTCGGCGCACTTCACCCCGTGGATCGTGGGGCTGGCGCTGGTGGGCATCCTCTACGGCGCGCTGGTGGCGATGGTGCAGCCCGACCTCAAGAAGCTGGTGGCGTACTCGTCGGTGAGCCATCTCGGCTTCTGCATGCTCGGGCTCTACGCGCTCAACGCGCAGGGCATGGCAGGCGGCATGATGACCATGCTCAGCCACGGCGTGTCGACCGGGGCGCTGTTCCTCCTGGTGGGGGTGCTCTACGAGCGCCGCCACACGCGGATGATCGCCGACTTCGGCGGGCTGTGGAAACCGATGCCGGTCTACGCCTCGGTGTTCCTGGTCGTCATGCTGTCCTCGATCGGGCTGCCGGGCACCAACGGCTTCGTGGGCGAGTTCTTGGTCCTGCTCGGCGCGTTCCGCAGCAACCCGCTGTGGGCGATCATCGCCGCCACCGGCGTCATCCTCTCGGCCGTCTACATGCTGTGGATGTTCCAGCGCGTGTTCTTCGGCCCCGTCACCCACGCCGAGAACGAGAAGCTCAGCGACCTCTCGCGGCGCGAGCGGCTGGTGTTCGCGCCACTCATCCTCCTCATCTTCTGGATGGGTGTCTACCCGCAGCCGATCCTCGACCGCGCCCAGCCCACGCTCGACCGGACGGTGGCCCTCTGCAAGGCCCGCATCCAGATGAGCGCGCGCATGGCCCCCGCCGAGGAGAACCCGCGATGATGCCCTTCCAGCCCCCCGCCCTGATCGCCGTCGACTGGTGGGCGCTCGGCGCGGTCATCGCGCTCAGCGCCGGCATGATGCTCCTGCTGCTGCTCGAGTTCCTGCCGTCGCGTCCCGGCAGCAGCCGCGGCGCGATCGTGGCACTCCTCACCCTGGCCGCCGCGGCCTTGAGCGTGTTCCGGGTGCGCGACGCCAAGCGCTCGCTCTTCGAGGGCATGTTCGTCCATGACGGGTTCACCGTGTTCTTCACGCTGCTCTTCTGCGCGGTGGCGGCGGTCGCGGTGCTCCAGTCGTGGGACTACGTCAAGCGCACGCGCATCAACCACGGCGAGTACTACGCGCTGCTGCTGTCGGCCACGCTGGGCATGATCCTGATGGCCGCCTCGAGCGACCTCATCACCATCTTCCTCGGGCTCGAGCTCATGTCGCTCGCCCTCTACGTGCTGGTCGGCTTCCGGCGCGCGCGCCTCGATTCGAGCGAGGCGGCGCTCAAGTACTTCCTGCTCGGCGCCTTCGCGAGCGGCTTTCTGCTCTACGGCATCGCGCTGCTCTACGGCGCCACCGGCACCACGAACCTGGGCCGCATGGCGGTCTTCCTCGCCGACTCGCCGCTGCTCGGGAATCCGATGCTCGTCATGGGCGGGCTGCTCCTGCTGGTCGGGTTCGGCTTCAAGGTGGCGGCGGTCCCCTTCCACATGTGGACGCCCGACGCCTACCAAGGCGCGCCGACCACCGTCACCGGCTTCATGTCGGCGGGCGCCAAGGCCGCGGGCTTCGCGGCGCTGCTGCGGGTGGTCATCGTCGCGCTGGGGGGGCTGCAGGACGAGTGGCGGCCGCTGCTCTCGTGGATCGCCATCCTCACCATGACGGTGGGCAACGTCACCGCGCTGCTGCAGACGAATATGAAGCGCATGCTCGCCTACTCGAGCATCGCCCACGCCGGCTACCTGCTGGTCGCGGTGGCGGCCGGCGGCCTCGACGGCGGATCGGCGGCGCTCTTCTACCTCGCCGTCTACTCGGTCATGAACCTGGGCGCCTTCGGCGTGCTGGCCCTGCTCGGCCGCGAGCAGGAGGAGCGCGTCCTGCTCTCCGACCTGGCCGGGCTCGGGGTGCGCCACCCGGCGCTCGCGGCCGCCATGACCCTGTTCATGCTCTCGCTGGGCGGCATCCCGCCCACGGCGGGCTTCATGGGCAAGGTCTACGTGTTCAGCGTGGCCGTCAAGGCCGGACTGGTGCCGCTGGTGATCGTGGGCGTGCTCAACAGCGTCGTCGCCATCTTCTACTACCTGCGCGTCACGGTCGCCATGTACATGGAGGAGCCCCAGGGCGAGCCGGTCGAGGTCGCGTGGGCCGCGCCCGCCGTCATCGCCGCGATCGCCACGCTCGCGCTCACGATCTGGTGGGGCATCCAGGCGCACGACCTGCTCGAGCAGGCGCAGCGGTCCATCTTCGGACTGCTCTGAATCCCTTTCCATGATTCGGGGTCAGGCCGCCCATAGCACGCGGCGCTCGATGTCGAAGCGGGCGGTGAGGTCGCGGTGGACCCTCGCCAGCAACTCGGCGATCGAGGGCGCCCGGTGGTTCCGGGTCAGGTTCGCGTGGGGATCGAGCCCCAGCCGCTCGATGCGGATCTCCGCCGGGCAGTACGGCGGCAGGAAGTGCAGCGTGAGCCTCGCCCCGTGCTCGGCGAGCCACGCCAAGGTGACGCGGCTCTTGGGGATGATGACGTTGTCGGGGAGCACGTGGATCGTGCGCATCGCCTCGTAGGTCTCCAGCAGCGCGTGCAGCGCATGACGTGAGTCTCGGCGCTCGACAAAACGGGGAGCGGATCAGGCCAATCGGGCATGCTCCCGCCTCGGTCACTTTGACCTGGGTCGCGATGCAGGCACGCCGTCCCGGGGATAGCCACTCAAAGATCCGATTGCCAATGTCCCCGGACTGGCCGAGACTGGTTGTTGTCCCCCCGAGCACTGTGCGGGTGTTTGTCCATGAGCCTCAAAAGGACGCGGGTTGTGCCTCACGGGGTGCCCCTTGGCGAGGGGTGCTCCCAAGAACTCGCCTTTCGGAGCTCCAGCGCACCCGAGAGCACCCCACCTCAGACACGGCTTGGGCCCGAAGCCGGCCGGTGCGGAGTGCTCATGAGATCTACCGCTTTCATCGGAGTCCTTGCCGCCCTGGCGGCGCTCACGCTGTCGCCGGCGGACACCTACGCGCAATGGAGCGCGTTGGGACTGAGTGGTCGCCAGGTGACGCAGCTGCGATCGAACCACGGGCTGCTGTACGCCTGCACGAGCGATGGCCTCCATCGCCAGGCGTCCGACACCGCCGACTCGGCCTGGGTGCTGTTGGGCTTCGCCGGGCAACGGGTGCTCGACCTGCTGGCGGTGAGCCCGGAAACGCTGATCGTCGCCCGCGAGATCACGGGCACGGGCGCGGACACAGTGGCCATGTTGCGCTCGACCGACGGCGGTGCCAACTGGAGCCCGTTCCAGAACGGGTTCGGCGCCGACGGTTCTTCATGGGACCGGAAAGTGTTCGCGCTGCTCGCGCTGCCAGGGGCGCCGGGCACGGTCCTCGCCGCGAGCCGGCTGCGAATTGGCAAGTCCACCGACGGTGGCCTGACGTGGAAGAAGGTGTCCGTCGCGCCCGGGGGGTACTTCTTCCTGACTTCGGGGATCTCGACACTGTGGGCGGGCGGTGAGAGCAACGCCTTCACGCCCTTTGTCAAACGCTCCACGAACGGCGGCGAGAGCTGGACGAACAGCTTCGGGAGCGGCAGCGACAACGTCGCCAGGGCTATGGCATTCGACCCGTCCGATCCCAATGTCGCGTTCCTAGGATTGTCCGGCGATCTCCGTCGGACCGCGAATAACGGCGTCTCATGGGCTCCTGTTCCATTGCCGGCGGGTGTGGGCTCCAGCGCCCTCGGGGCTCGCGCCTTCCCACCGCTACGGCTCTATGCGCACGGAATCACGGCTCCGGGCGACGCCACGTTCTTCAAGACCGACGATGGGGGGGCCTCCTGGACTCCTGTCTCCTTCGCGGACGCGGGGAGCAGCCAGGTGTGGACGTTGTTGGTCCGCAGCGGGCCCGCCGCCGATACGCTGTTCCTGGGCACGGGAAGCGGCGTGCTCCGTTATGTCGAACTGCAAGTGGTGGGGGTGGAACCCCCGCTGAGGGAATCGCGGCTCGAGCTGCGCGCGCATCCCAACCCGTTCCGGGCCGGGACGACGCTCACGTTCGACCTGCCGCGCGCCTCGAAGGTCCTGCTACGGGTGCTGGATACGGGTGGGCGAGAGGTCGCCACCCTCCCGACCGGCGAGTGGGCGGCGGGCCGGCACCGCCTGTTCTGGGCCGCCCGCGGGCTTCCCAGTGGGGCCTACTTCTGCGAATTGCGCGCGGGCGGCGAACGGGCGACCCGGAAGGTCTTCGTTGTGCGCTAAGCCAGCTGCGCTTCCCCGAACACATGGCCGGGCTGGCATTCCCTCCGGCCAGCCAGGTTGGCGCGTGCCATGGCATGTTGAGAGTTTCACAGAGTATCCGGCACCGGCGTGCGTGGCGGGCCGATTGCCGAGCAGACGACGAACAAGCCTCCGGCATCATCCCGGCTCAGGCTTGTCCGACCATCCGTGAGGGCGGTGAGATGACCAACCTCCGACGCAAGGTATGCGGGGCTCTCCTCTTCGTTCTCCTCGCCAGCACCTCCGCGGTTGCCCAATCCGCGCCGAATCACCTGATCGTCCGTTTCACGCCCGGAGCGCTTGAACCGCCCCCGGGCGGGACGGCGGGCCCGATCGAGGCATTCTCCTTCCACACGCCCGGGCTCCGTCTCTCGCACCTGTGGAGTTGACCCGGCTATGCGGAGCTCAGCATAGGCGGGTCAACTCCACCCACGCGCCCGACCCGCCGGCGAGGGCGATGAGCCCCAGCCGCTCGTGGCCGCGGCCGAGCGCGGGGGAGACGCGCAGCGCCCGCTCGAGCAGGCCGCGCGCGTTCCAGGGTGACGCCGCCGCGTGCGCGCGGAGTTCGGCCTCGACCCGGGCGGTGAGCGCCGTGTCGGCGGCCATCGCCGCCCCGAGTACCCGCAGCCCGCCGATACCCGCCGGGACCAGCCGGTAGGCGTGACGCTCCGCCACCGCGCACAGTGGGCCGTCGCGCCGCACGCCGTGGGCTCTCGCGGAGCGCGTGCCATCAGCGGATCGCCCCCGACTCGAGCGCGCGCAGCGAGTCGATGACCCCCGCGTGACCCGGGTCACGCCGCAGCTCGGCACGGTACTGCTCGCGCGCCTTCGCCGGTCGGCCGAGCTGCCGCCAGGCGCGGCCGAGCGCGAAGTGGAGCCCCGGCGTGACCGGCCGGTCGGCGAGGGCGCGCTCGAGCTCGCGCACCGCGTCGTGCGGCCGGCCGGCGGCGAGCGCGATCATCCCGAGCCGCTCGTGCGCCCGCGGCAGGTCCGGGTCCACCTCGAGGGCATGGCGGAGGCGGGCCTCGGCCTCGTCCAGGCGTCCGTCCATCAGCTCGAGGGTGGCGAGCACGCTGCTCGCCATCGCGTCGTGCGGGGATCCCGCCGACTGCCGGGCCAGCTCGGCTTCGGCCTGCGCGCGCAGTACGGTGTCGCGCTCGCAGGCGCGGCCGAGGGCCGCGATCGCGCTCCGACCGGCGGGAGCGGTGCGGTAGGCGAAGCGGTCCGCGACGGCTGCCAGCGGGCCGTCCCGGCGGACGAAGACCGCCGCGACGTCGTCGAGGAACACCAGCGCCCAGCTGCGGTCCGCGTCGAGGGCATCGAGCAACCGGTCCCCGCCGAGCTGCCGCCGATAGAGCAGCGCGTAGTCGAAGCGGTAGCGGCCATCGAGTGCCCGCCAGCCGGCGGGGCTGGTGCGCGCGGCCTCGTAGCCGAGGCGGTCCTGGCGGCGCAGCGCCTCGGGGTGGATGGTGGCGAACGGCAGCCGCCCGCGCTCGGGCCAGAAGCGCCACAGCATGTAGCCCCCGAAGTGGAAGTGGTTGAACCCGCGTCCCTGGATACCCTCGGCGGCCATGAAGTCGCACGCGCGCTCCGGGACGTACCGCAGGTCGATGCCCACGCCGAGTCCCGTGGCCCTGGCACTCCAGGCCGGCAGCCCGAGCGCCACGCAGGCGACCGACGCCAGCGCGGCGCGCCGCCAGGGTGCGGCGCTCCAGCCCGGCCAGCGGCGGGCGGCCACCCACTCGTCTAGGTCGCGGGCGAGGTAGGGGAGGCTCACGAGCGCGAGGTAGCCGAGGAAGCGCACCGAGGACCAGGCCAACGAGGCGAAGACGAGGAACGAGAGCGCCTCGACGAGATCCCAGCCGCGCCGACGCGCGCGCCACGCGAGCAGCAGCGGCCACAGGATCAGGACGAATGCGACGCCGCTCCAGCGCAGGGCCGCGAGCGGCAGGTGCTGCAGCTCTCCGATCGCCGTGAACATCGGCTCGTTGCGCCAGTGGAGGGCGAAATCGAACGGCTGCCAGAGCGCCCGCCAACCCAACGGGTTGAGGAACGAGGCCGCGAGTGCCGCGAGCCCGACCAGCAGCAACCGGCCCGGCCGCGGGTCGGCCCCCGTGCCCCGCCGGCCGCGCCGCCACGCGGCGGCCTGCGCTGCGTTCCAGTGGATGCCGAGCAGGATGAAGCCGAGGAAATAGGAGAGATGCGTGTTGGCCCACGCCAGCGCGATGAGCGGGATCCACACGGTCCGGTCCGGCCCGCCATGCCGACGGGTCTCGAGGATCCACACCTGGAGGGCCAGGTAGACCGCGACCAGGGTCTCGGGACGGATCTGCGAGCGGGTGCGGTAGACCAGCGCGCAGGCGACCAGGACCGCCAGCGCGGCGAAGCCGCGTGCGCCCATCCGCCGCGCGGTGGCCCACAGGAGCCCGAACGCCGCGAGCGTGATCGCCCAGCGCCACGCGAACAGGCCCCACACGCCGCCCAGCGACCAGCATCCCCAGATGAGCGCTCGGAAGAGCCAGGCGGAGTTGACCTCGGGGTCGCCGTAGCTCGGCCACGACCAGAGCTGCGTCGTCGGCACGTGACCCAGCTGCCAGATGGCCTTGCCCACGAGCAGGTGCTGCCAGAAGTCGGTCTCGAACAGGGTATAGGTGACCGACGCCAGCACGCCGGCGAGCGCCACAGCGGTGGCCGCGAGCATCGCCGGGTGCGAGGGGGGGACGGAGGCCCCGGCGACGGAGCCCGCCGGGCGCGGCTCGGGCCGCGCGGCGCGCGACGCGTGAGGCGTGGTGGCCCGAGCGAAGGGAGCGCCCGGGCGGCCACGCCCGCTCACGCCGACCCCTCGTCCGGCCAGCGGAGCAGCAACGCCTCGGCGGCCTCCCCGGCGGCGAGGCGCGCGGCCGTCGCCGGGACCACCAGCAGCGCGTGCGCGCGCGATTGCGGCGCGAGGTGACCCGAGACCTGATCACCCGCCGGCGTCGCCCACCATCCCCCCTCGCCCTGCTCGAGCGCCACCCGCACGAAGTCGGTGCGCTCCACGCGGGACTCGATGTCGACCGTGGCCCTCACCGCCACGCGCGGCCGGTCGAGTGCCGCGAAGCCCTGCAGCTTGCGGAGCGCCGGACGCACCAGTGCCTCGAAGACGCACGCGACCGAGGCGGGATTGCCCGGCAGCCCGAAGAACAATCGCTGGTCCGGTGTGCCGAAGGCCTGCGGTCGACCCGGGCGCATCGCCACGCGCCAGAGCTCGACGCCGTCGAGCCCCGCCAGGGCGAGCTTGACCGGGTCGAAATCCCCGGCCGACACGCCGCCGATCGTGACCACCACGTCGGCCATCGTGAGCGCGGCACGCACCTGCTTCCCCACCAGGTCGGGATCGTCGGCCACGCGCTTCGCCGACACCACCCGCGCACCGCATTCGTCCAGCAGCGCCACCAGCATCGGCAGGTTGCTGTCGTGGATCGCCCCGGGCGTGAGCGCCGCCTCGGGGGGCAGCAGCTCGTCGCCGGTCGAGATCACCGCCACGTGCGGGCGCCTGCCGACCGTCGGCCGGGCCTCGCCGAGCGCCGCCAGCAGGGCCAGGTCGTGCGGGGTGAGCGCGCGTCCAGCCTCCAGCGCGAGTGCCCCCGCGGCGAGATCGAGCCCCGCCTCGCGGATGTTCTCGCCGGACGCGGGCGCGCGGCCGATGCGCACCTGCTCGACGCCCGCCGCGCCCCGCACGAACTCGATCTCCTCGACGGGGATCACGCCATCCGCGCCGTCGGGCAGCATGGCGCCCGTCATGATGCGGACCGCCTCGCCCTCGCCGAGCGCGCGCGCGGCGACGCGGCCCGCGGGCACGGTCCCGGTCACCCGGAGGATGACGGGGGCCGCGGCGGTCGCCCGAGCGAGATCGGCGCCCCGCACCGCGACGCCGTCCATGGCCGAGTTGCGGAAGGGGGGCAGCGGATGGCGCGCCACCACCGGCCGGCGCAGCGGCCGGCCGACGGCCTCGGCCAGCGGGACCTGCTCGGGCGGCAGCGGCTGCGCGGCGGCGAGCACGCGCTCGCGCGCCTCGGCGTAGCTGATCGCGCTACGCCCGGCGGCGGAAGACGCCACTCCGGCCCCCACGCTTCTCCCAGACGGCGAACTCACCCATCACCATGCCGCGATCCACGGCCTTCAGCATGTCGTAGACCGTGAGGGCGGCGACCGTGACGGCGGTGAGTGCTTCCATCTCGACGCCGGTCCGGCCACGGGTGCGCACCCGGGCCTCGATGCCGACCGAGGCGCTGTCGGGGTCGAGCGAGAAGGCCAGGTCCACGCCGTCGAGCGGGAGGGAGTGGGCGAGCGGGATGATCTCGGCCGTCCGCTTGGCCGCAAGCACGCCTGCGAGGTGAGCAGTGGTGAGCACGTCGCCCTTGGGGGCGCGCCCGTCGCGCAGCAGCTCGAGTGTTTCCCGGTGCATGAAGACACGGCCGCGCGCGAGCGCGACGCGGGCGGAGACGGGCTTGTCGCCCACATCCACCATGCGGACGCGGCCGCGAGCGTCGAGGTGGGAGAGCCTGCGAGGCATGGCGTGCGACATTAGGAGCGGCTCCCGGCGCTGTCAATCGCGCCACCGCCGCGAGGCGAACTCCGCGGCCCGCGTCCGGGACGCGCGGACCCTCCGCGCCGCGCGGGCGGCGCTAGGGCGCGCCCGCGCGATCGAGTGCGTCGAGGCGCTCGCGTGCCCGCGCGTTCGTGGGTTCCAGGCGCAGCGCCGCGCGGTAGTGCCGGCGGGCGGCCGCCGGGTCGCCCGCCGACTCGCGCGCGAACCCCAGCGCGATCTCGAGCGCGGCGGAGGAGCCGGTCAGACGACGCTCGCGCTCGAACTCCCGGGTGGCGCGTGCCGCGTCGCGCGCCCACATGGCGACCATGCCCAGTCGCTCGTGCGCGCGCGGCGTGGCGGGATCCACGCACAGCGCCCGCTCGAGCAGGGCGCCCGCGTCGGCGAAGCGGCCTTCGGCGAGGGCGAGATCCGCGAGCAGGCTGGAGGCACCGGAGGCGAACGGGGAGGCGGCCGCCTGCCGCTCCAGCTCGGCCCGCGCCCGCGCCCGCAGCGCGCCGTCCTCGAGCCACGCCGCCCGCAGCGCCGCGAGCCGGTCACGGCCGGCGGGCACGACGCGGTAGGCAAGGCTCTCCGCCGCCGCCGCGAGCGGCCCGTCGCGGCGCAGGTAGAGCACCGCCGCGTCGTCGGCGAACACGAGCGCCCAGGCCGGGTCGGTATCCAGACGGTCGTAGAGCCGGTCGCCGCCGTACTGCCGGCGGTCGAGCAGCACGAAGTCGAAGTGATGCCGCCGGTCGAGCTCATCCCAGCGCCGGGCGTCGGTGAAGATCGCGGCGTACAGCGCGCGGTCCTCGGCGGCGACACCCTGGTGGATGTCCATGAACGGCAGGCGCGAGCGGTCGGGCCAGAACCGCCAGAGCAGGTAGCCGCCGGTGCGGCCCTGGTTGAACCCCCGCCCGCGGACATCGTGCGCTGCCATGAGATCGCACGCCGCGACCGGATAGCGCGTCAGATCGATGCCGATGCCCGGGCGCATGGGACTGTCGGGCCGCGCCCACTCGGGCACGGCGAGCGCGAGGCAGGCGGCGGCGGTGAGGCCGGCGCGCGCCGCGGGCGCCGCGGTCCATCGCGGCCAGCGCCGCGAGCCCACCCACGAGTCCAGGTCGCGGGCGAGGTAGGGGGCCGCCGCCAGGGCGTAGACCGAGAGGAACCGCTGGGACGGCAGCGCGTAGGCGGTGAAGAAGAGGCAGGTGAGGGTCTCGGCGATGTCGATCCCCGCGCGGCGCGCGCGCCACAGGAGGAGCAGCGGCCAGCCGGCCAGCAGCAGGAAGGCGCCATTGGTCTCGTTCCCGCTCCAGCCCACCGCGCGCAGCTCGCCGATGCCCTGGAAGAGTGCCGTCCCGCGCACGTGCAGCAGGTAGTCGAACGGCTGCCACAGCGCCCGCCACCCGAACGGGTTCAGGAACGAGACCGCGGCGCACACCAGCGTCACCCGCCAGAGCCCGCCGGGCCCTGAGTCGCGGCCGGCGCCCCGCCCCGCCGTGACGTGGGCATCGACCAGATGGATGCCGAGCAGGACGAAGAGCAGGACGTACGAGATGTGCGCGTTGGCCCACACCCACGCGACGCCGACCAGCGCCCACGACCGGTCCGGCCGCGGTGCCGCCGCCGCGGCGGCCTGGCGTCGGGCCTCAAGGAGCCACAGCGCCAGCGCGAGGAGCACCGCAGCCAGCGTCTCGGGCCGCACCTGGGAGCGCTGGCGGTAGACGAGCGCGCAGCAGACGAGGACGACCAGCGGCGAGAGCCCGCGCGCGCCCATGCGCCGGGCCGTGACCCAGGCCAGGGCAAAGGCGGCGAGCGTCGTCAGCCAGCGCCACGCGAAGAGCCCCGTCAGCCCACCGGCCTGCCAGAACGGCCACAACAGCGCGCGGAAGAGCCACGAGGGGAGCACGTCGGGTGTGCCCCAGGTCGGCCACGTCCACACCTGCGTGTGCGGGATCGCGTGCGTGGTCCACAGGGCGCGCCCGACGGCGAGGTGCTGCCAGAAGTCGGTGTCGATGATCCGGAAGGTGACGGAGAAGAGGACACAGGCGGCGGCGATCGCGAGGGCGGCGACCGTGGCAGGATGGGCGAGCGGGAGCGGGGCGGCGACGGCGGGCGGCGCGGCGGTCGTGGTGAGCGCGCGATCGCGCCGCGGGGCCCCGCGGCGCGGTGCGCTCGTGTCTCGCGAATGCGTGCGCCGCATGGCGTGTTGACAGTAGGGAGACCCCTCCCTAGTGTCAACCGCACTCCATCCCGACCCATGCACACGCTCGAGCGCCGACGCCTGCCGATCTCGACCCGCCACGCGTTCGCGCTGGCGTTCGACCTGGCCGTCCGCCGTGATCCGCTCCATTCCCTGGCCGTCCCACTCCTGCTGCGAGCACCCTGGAGCCTCGCCCTGGTGCTGCTGCCGCCGCCGGATTCGGGCGCGGTGTCGGCGAAGGTGCTCGGGCTCACGAGCCTCGCCCTGATCGGCGACTTCATCACCCTGCTGGTCGTGGGTGCCATGCTGCGCTTGCGCGCTCGCTCGGTGTTCAACACCCCGCAGGGCGTCCGTCCCGCGGCGGCCGCGGACTGCTACGCGCGGGGCATGCGGCGCATCCCATGGCTGCTCGTCACCGAGGTGGTGCGCAACCTCGTGCTCGCGATTGCCGCCTCGCTCATCGTGTTGCCCACCGCGTTCGTCCGCTTCCATCCCGAGACCGCGCTCGGGGATCTGGGCCGAAACCTCGTGCTGCTGGGGATCGCGTTCCTCTTCGCCCTGCCGTCGCTCTCGGTGGTCTATCGCCTGGGCGTGGCGACCGAGGCGGTCGTCCTGGACGAGCACGACCTCGCGGGCGCCTTCCAGAGTTCCTTCCGCATGATGCGCGGCCACCTCGAGCGATGGTTCGAGCTCATCCTGGCCAGCGGTGTCATGGTGCTGGCGCCCGCACTCGTGCTCGCCGCCCTGTCGCTGGCGATCCCCGCGCTGGCGGGCCCCCCCGGCGTCATGATCTTCTGGCTGGTGGTGGTGGGCGTGGGACCCGTCATCCAGTACGCGTGGACCTTCTTCTACCTGCGCCTGGTCGAGATCGAGTTCCCGCTCCAGGAGTCGGCCCCCGCCTACGCGGCGGGCGTCCCGCTCGAGGAAGCGGTCCCGCTCGAGGCGGCGGTCACCGGGGTGGCGGGGCTTGGCCTGGTGCCGTCGTCCACGCCCGGCGTTTCGGGAACGGACGCCCCGGGGGCCTGAACCGCCGAGGAGACTCGCGCTCGAGGCCGAATGCCGCCCCTGACTTGACCGCCACCGGCGAGCGTGGCATTTTGAAACGCCTGAACTAGGTCCGCCGCCGAGAGCCGCGGCCCGAGCAGACCCCTCTCATATGGCCATCTCGACCATGCCCTCAAGTCCCGGACGCCGGCCGTCGCCCCAAGGCGGGGCCCACGACTCCCTCTATCGGGACATCGTGGGCGCGAGTTCCCGGATGCAGCGCATCTTCCGCCTCGTTGGCAAGGTCGCTCCGACCGACAGCACCGTGCTCCTGATGGGCGAGAGCGGCACCGGCAAGGAGCTCATCGCGCGCTCGCTGCACCTGCAATCCCATCGCGCGCTCGGGCCGTTCGTGCCGGTCAACGTGGCCGCACTGCCCGAGAGCCTGATCGAGAGCGAGCTGTTCGGTCACGTCCGGGGTGCGTTCACCGGGGCCGCCGCCGAGCGGCCGGGGCTCATCGAGGCCGCCGACCACGGCACGCTCTTCCTGGACGAGATCGGCGACATGCCGCTCGCCACCCAGGTGAAGCTGCTGCGCACCCTCGAGAGCAGCGAGCTCCGCCGTCTCGGCGACAACGCCATGCGGGTCGTGGACGTCCGCGTCATCGCCGCGACCCACCGCGACCTGCGGCGGGAGGTGGCGGAGGGACGCTTCCGCGAGGACCTCTACTACCGCCTCAACGTGGTCCAGATCGACCTGCCGCCGCTGCGCGAGCGCCGCGAGGATATCGGGCTGCTCGCCTCCTACTTCCTCGAGCGCGTGTCGGCGCGTGCCGGGCGCGCCGGGCTCGCGTTCTCCCCCGAGGCCACGCAGCTGCTCGAGCGCTACGACTACCCGGGCAACGTGCGCGAGCTGGAGAACGCGATCGAGCACGCGGTGGTGGTCTCGGAGGGGGCGCTCATCACCGCGGCCGATCTGCCGGCCGCGATCCGCTCGCCACGCCTCCTGGCGACCGGAGAGGCGGCGCGGCCGGGCGGCGGGGAGCCCCGCGCGCGTCCGCCTCGCGGGGACGAGCCCCGGGAACGCGGGACGCGGAGCGACCCCGGATGGGACGACGACCCGCGCGTCACCTGGTCCCTCGCCGAGGTCGAGAAGGAGCACATCCAGCGCGTGCTCGCCCGGCACCGCGGCAATGCGACCGCCGCCGCGCGCCAGCTCGGCGTGTCGCGCACCACGCTGTGGCGCAAGCTCCGCCAGTACGGCCTCAAGCGCGCCTGAGGCCCGGGACCCCGATGACCTCCGAACGGCTCTACTACGACGACTCGTACACGGTGCGTTTCGCCGCGCGCGTGGAGGCGGTGGGCGAGCGCCAGGGCCGGCCGGCCGTGGAGCTCGAACGCACCTACTTCTACCCGGAGAGCGGCGGCCAGGAGGCCGATCGCGGCATGCTCGGCGACGCGCGCGTCGTCGACGTGCAGGCCGACGAGGGCGAGCGCGTCTGGCACGTGCTGAACGCAGCCGGGGCGCAGGTCACGAGCGGGGCCGAGCTGACCGGCGAGGTGGATTGGCCGCGCCGCTTCGATCACATGCAGCAGCACACCGGCCAGCACGTCCTCTCGGCCGCGCTCGAGCGCGTGCTCTCGGCCCCCACGATCTCCTCCCATCTCGGCGAGGAGCGAAGCACCCTCGACGTGGCCCTCGCCGACGCCGATTGGCGCGCCGTCGAACGGGTGGAGGAAGCCGCGAACCGGGTGGTGTGGGAGGACCGGCCGGTGGAGCGCCACTGGACCAGCGAGGCGGGGGTGCACCGCTTCGCGCTGCGCAAGCCCCCGCAGGTCACGGGGCGCATCCGGATCGTCGAGATCCCCGACTGGGACGTCTCCGCGTGCGGGGGCACGCACACGCGACGCACGGGCGAGGTCGGGATGATCAAGATCGTGCGCTGGGAGAAGCTGCGCGGGAACCTGCGCCTCGAGTTCCTGTGCGGCGGTCGCGCGCTGCGCGATCACGCCTGGCGCACCGAGGCCCTCACCGAGGGCGCGCGCCGGTGGACGCTCAAGGATCGCGACCTGATCGCCCACCTCGAACGCGCCGCCGCCGAGCGTGACGAGCTGCGCAAGCGGCTGGACGAGATGGTCGAGCGGATGCTCGCCGCCGACGCGCGCGAGCGCGTGGGGCAGCCACCGCGCGGCGTCGCCGAGTTCGTGGCCTCCCGTCCGCGCGACGAGGTCCGGCGGTTCGCCCTCAAGTGCCTCGAGGCCGGGGCCCCCTGGGTGGTCGCGGGCGCGGCGGCGCCGGACCCGGTCGTGATCGCCGGCCGCGCGAAGGCGCTCACCGGCGACCTCAAGGCGCTCCTCCCCTTGCTGCTCGAGCGGGCCCGCGGCAAGGGCGGAGGGAGCCCCGACCTGGTCCAGGTGGCCGCGGCCGATGCGGCCGCCGCCGAGGAGGCCTGGCGCTGGGCGAAGGACGAGGTCGCCGCGCGGTTCGGCGGCTGAGCCGGGAAGGAGGTCGACCCCGCCGCGCGGCCGCGGCGCGGCTACTTCCGCCGCTTGTGGTGGGTCGCGGGCCTGGGCTTACGCGCCGTGCGCGCGTGCCGGGCCGTCGAGGCGGGGCGGGCCGCGGCGTGCGACCCGCGCATCGGCGCGGCGCCCGCCGGGCGAGCGGCGGCCTCGGGATAGCTGACGACCTGGCTGATCTCGGTAGGCCGCATCCGGTAGTCGAAGTCGGGCAGCATCACCCGCGGCACCGTGCGCCCCATGAACCGCTCGATCGCCGCCACATGCTGCTGCTCCTCCGGGCTCATGAGCGTGAACGCGTCGCCGACGGCGGCCGAGCGCGCCCCGCGCCCGATGCGGTGCACGTAGTCCTCCGGGGCGTGCGGCACGTCGTAGTTCACGACGTGCGAGATGCCATCCATCTCGATCCCGCGGGACGCCAGGTCGGTCGCGATCAGGATCTGGACGCGACCGCGCTTCAGGTCACCGAGGGCGCGTTCACGCTGGCTCTGGCTGCGGTTGTCGTGCAGGGCCCCCACCGAGTGCCCGCGGCGCTGCAGCTGGCGTGCCAGCCGCTCGGCGCCGTGCTTGGTGCGGGTGAAGACGATCATGTTGCGCACCTCGGTGCGCGAGAACATCTCGTTCAGGAGCTCGTCCTTGAGGTCGCGGGGCACCGGGTAGATCGCCTGCGTGATCCCCGCCGACGGCTTGGGCGGCGGGGCGAGGTCCACGCGGACCGGCTCGAGCAGAGCCTCCTTCGCCACCCGGTTCAGCTCCGGCGGCATGGTGGCGGAGATCATCAGGGTCTGCCGGGTCTCGGGCAGGAGCTTCAGGATGCGCCGCAGGTCGGGCGCGAAGCCCAGGTCCACCATGCGGTCCGCTTCGTCGAGCACCAGCATCTCCACGTCCTCGAAGCTCGCGGCCTGCCGGCCCTGTAGATCCAGCAGCCGTCCGGGTGTGGCCACCAGGAGATCGACACCCTCCTCGCGCAGCATCCGTTCCTGGGGGGGAAGGGGCACGCCGCTGAAGACCACGCCGATGCGGAGGTTGGTGTAGCGCGCGTAGCCGCGGGCATAGGTCTCGACCTGGGCGGCCAGCTCGCGGGTCGGGCACAGCACGAGTGCCCGCAGGCGCCGCGGCCCGTCGAGCAGTCGCGAGAGGATGGGCAACAGGTACGCGGCGGTCTTGCCGGTGCCGGTCTGCGCCGAGGCGATGAGGTCGTTCCCCTGCATGATGACCGGGATCGCGCGGTGCTGGATGGGCGTGGGCTCGATGTGGCCGGCGGCCTTGACCCCCTTCAGGATGGGCTGGGGCAGGCCGAGGGTGGCGAACGGCACGGGACCTCCCATGGGTGGACGATTGGAAGCCGGAAGCCGCGCGGGCGGACTCCGGCGAATCGATGTCGGTGTCGAGGGGAGCCTGGAAGCGGCGAACAGAGTAGGGGGCGGGTGGCCGCGGGGCAATGCCCAACCTGGAAAATCTGCGGAGCGCGCTCCGGGGCTACGCCCTGGCCCCGGCACGGCGGCCGGGCGCCGTCCCCGGGCGGGCCGCCGCCCGCCGTGGCCGGGGCGCCCCGGGGCGGGCG
>JBBTLZ010000043.1:0-19856 GCA_038068435.1 Candidatus Eiseniibacteriota bacterium
CGCTCGGCGCGCTCGAGCGCCCCCACCAGCGTCGGCACGGTGCCCGCGCGCCGGCGCTGGAGCCATTCCCGCGCCCCGCGCGGCGGGCGTCCCGCCCGCAGCTCCTGCACGCGCGCGATGCGCACCGCCTCGGCACCCAGCAGCGGCGCGAAGCGCAGCGCGAGCCCGAGCATCGCCCGCGCCTCGCGCACCGGCACGCGGAGGCGTTCGAGCGGGGCCAGCCAGCGCGCCGCGGCGTCGGCCGCGCGCTCGCCCGGCCACGCCGCGCGCAGGCCCTGCAGCGCCGCGCAGGCGCCCGCGAACCGCAGCGTCAGGAGAAGTCCCAGCGCCAGCCCTTCGCCGGTGGCGTGGCGACCGGCCAGCACCGGCCATCCGCCGCCGAGCGGACGTCCGGGCGTCAGATAGAGGTTGAGGGCCCAGGCGACCGTGCTACCCGCCGCCAGCATCAGCAGCCAGCGGTACCCGGGGGCGGGCGCTCCCGCGGCGCGCGCGGCCAGCACGGCCACGACCAGGCAGAGGATCGCGGTCTCGAGCCGCCCGGCCACCAGTGCCCCGAGCATCGCTCCGACCAGCACCGGGCCCAGGTGCGGGCGGGCCGCTCGCACCCGGTCGTTCATCGCGCGCCCGCCGCCCACGGGCCGGGCGCGGCGCCCGCCGGCTTGAGGCCGCCCGGCGCCTGCACCAGCCCCTCGGCGATCTGGACCGCGTTGGTCGCCGCCCCCTTGCGCAGGTTGTCCGAGGCGACGAAGAACTCGAGTCCCCGGGGCTGCGAGAGATCGCGGCGCGCGCGTCCCACCAGCACCTGGTCGCGCCCCTCGGCCGCCAGCGGCGTCGGATAGCGGCCGCGCGCCGGATCGTCCACCACCAGCAGCCCGGGGGTGGACGCCCACAGCGCCCGCGCCTCGTCGGGCTCGAGGTCCCGGGCGAGCGTCACGTTCACCGCCGCCGAGTGGCCCACGCGCACCGGCACGCGCACCGCGGTCGCGGTGACCGGGAGCCCCGGCAGCCCGAGGATCTTGCGCGTCTCCCACACCACCTTCATCTCCTCCCGGCTGTAGCCGTTCTCCTCGAACCGGTCGATCTGCGGCACGACGTTGAACGCGAAGGGCGGGCCACCGTCCGCACGCCCGGGCGGCGGCCCGTCGAGGCCGGCACGCACGCCGCGCTCCAGCTCGTCGAGCGCCCCGCGGCCGGCCCCGGAGACCGACTGGTAGGTGGAGACCACGACGCGCTCGCGCCCCGCCGCGGGCGGGAGGGGGGCCAGCGCCACGACGATGCCGATGGTCGAGCAGTTGGGGTTGGCGACCAGCGGCGGATGGGCGGCCAGCAGGGACCCGTTGACCTCGGGCACCACCAGCGGGACGCCGTCGTCGTAGCGGAAGGCGCTGCTGTTGTCGACCACCGTCACGCCGGCCGCGCGCGCCACCGGCGCCCACCGCTGGCTGACCGGGTTGGCGCAGGCGAACAGCGCCAGGTCCGCGCCCGCGAAGGCGGCGGCCGTGACCGGCTCGACCGCGTGGCTGCGGCCGTGGAACTCGAGCGTGCGCGAGCCGCCGCGCTCGCTCGCGAGCAGGCGCAGCTCGCCCAGCGGGAAGGCACGCTCCGCGAGGATGCGAAGCATGGTGCGCCCGACCAGGCCGGTGGCTCCGAGGACGATCACGCTCAGGCTCATGGGTTCCGCCGGGTGCGGGACACCGCAGCGCTTCTCCACTCGACGAGGATGGGCCGGAAGGGACGCGGGCCGCATGTTACGCGGCGTGCGCGCGGCCTGTCAACGCGCGCCGCGCGCCGACCAGCGCCAGCACCGCCACCGCGAGGGCGGCGAGGAGCCCCGGCCAGTCGCCGACGCGCGTGTAGAGCGTCGGCAGTCCCGGCGGGGCGAGCGCGCCGCTCAACACGCCGGGCTCCCACTCCGGCAGACGCGAGGTGACGCGCCCGTGGGCATCGACGATCAACGTCAGGCCCGTGTTGGCGCAGCGTGCGAGCGGCACGTGGTTCTCGACCGCCCGGAACGGCGCCATCGCCGCGTGCTGGTAGAGCGCCACGCTGTTTCCGAACCACGCGTCGTTGGTGATGTTGACGAGCCAGCGGGCGCCGCGCCGCACGTCCTCGCGCGCCAGGTCGGGGAAGATGGACTCGAAGCAGACCAGGCACGCGAACGGGCCGGCCGCACTCGGGAACAGCACCGTCTCGCGGCCGGGCGTCCATTCCGCCTGACCCAGCGCCATCCGGCCGAGGGCCGGGAGCAGCGCCTGGAAGGGCATCCGCTCCCCGAAGGGCACCAGGTGGCGCTTCGCGTAGACCGGGCCGAGCCCGCCGTCGGCTGCGAACAGCGCGGCGCCGTTCACCTGCTGCACCTTCCCGTCGCGCCCGAGCCGCCAGTCGGGCAGCCCGCTGAAGACCGGCACGCCGGTGCGCGCCGCGAACCCCGCCACCGCCATGGTCTGCTCGAGCTGACGGCGCAGGTAGGTGCCGGTCGCGGTCTCCGGCCAGATGATCAGCGCCGGGCGCGGCGCGCCCGCGGCGGCCCGCGCCGAGAGGTCGAGGAAAGTGGCGAGGATCTCCTTCTGGTGCTGCCCCGACCACTTCATCTCGCCCGGGATGTTCCCCTGCACCAGCGCCACCGTCGCCGGCGTCCCGCGCGGCTTCGGCGCGGCGTCCAGCACGCGTGTCCCCCACGCCCACGGCAGCAGCAGCAGCAGCAGCGCCCCGAGGGCCGCGCGCCAGCGCGCGCCCCCCGCGGCCGCGCGCCAGAGCAGCACGTTGAGGAAGGCGAGCCACAGGGTGACCAGGCTCACGCTCCCGAGGCTCGCCATCTGGATGAGCGGCGCGTAGTCGTGCTGCGTGTAGCCCGGCTGGAACCAGGGAAAGCCCAGCTCGCCCGAGGCGCGTAGCTCCTCCACCGTGAGCAGCGCGAGCGGGAAGGTGAGTACCAGCGGCGCGCGCGTGCGGCGCGCCAACCAGCCGGCCAGCAGGGTGGTGAGCCCGGAGAACAGCGCCAGGTAGGCGGCGGCCGCCAGCCACGCCGGGTACTTGAGCCACGGGACGGTGATCGCGACCTCGGACAGCAGCGCGATCCAGTGGATGCCGGTGAGGAAGAAGGCGAGCCCGAAGGCGTAGCCGATCCCGAACAGCGAGCGCTTGGGGGCTCCGTCCCGCACGCGGCGGTCGAGCGCCACCAGCAGCGGGATGAAGGCGAACCAGGCCACAAACCCGAGCGGGGCGGGAAGGAACGCCGCGCCGAGCAGTACCCCCGAGAGCAGCGCGAGCCCGGTATCGAGACGGCTAGCCGAGCTTCACCTCTTTGCCCTGCTCGGCGGAGCGGTAGACCGCGTCCATCAGCTCCATCACCGGCAGGATCTCCTCGGCGTCACCCATCGGCCGGGAGCCCTTGCGCAGCGCCTCGACGAAGTGGGCGACCTGTGCTTCGTGCGAGTGCTTGTACTGGTGGCGCGCCGAGTCGAGCGTCGGGGTGACGTTGACCAGCGTCCCGTGCATGCCCTTGTGGATGCGCAGCGGGTTGAGGAGTGCCGCGCCCCCCGAGCCGAACAGGTTCAGGTAGGCGAAATCCTTCTCCATGAGCAGGCCCCAGGTCAGCTCCAGCGTGAGCGTGGCGCCCGAGTCGAGCCGCAAGAGTGCGGTGGCGCTGTCCTCCACCTCGCCCTTGCGCGAGCGGTGGACGCTGGCGCTCACCGACTCCACCCTGGGCCCCCCCATCACCCACAGCGAGAGGTCCAGCATCTGGAAGCCCAGGTCGAGCACCACCCCGCCGCCGGACTCGCGCTTCTGCCGCCGCCACTCGTCGGAGTCCCATCCGGTGCGCTGGCGCAGCCAGCCCGCCTTGGCGTAGTAGATGTCGCCCAGCTCGCCCTTGGCGACGAAGGTGCGCAGCAGCTGGGCGTCGGCCCGGAAGCGATGCTGCACCGCGCAGGCAAGCACCCGCTCGGCCTTGCGCGCCGCCTTCATCATCTCGCTGGCCTCGGCGGCGCTGCGCGCCAGCGGCCGCTCGCACAGCACGTGCTTGCCGGCCTCGAGCGCGGCGATCGCCATCGGCGCGTGCAGGAAGTTGGGCGTGCAGATATCCACCGCGTCGATGGTGTCGTCCGCGAGCAGCGCGTCGATGCGCGACACGTGGCGCGGCACCTGGAACTTCTGAGCGACGCGCGCGGCCTTCTCGGGATCTCGGTCGCACAGCGCGACCAGTTCGACACCTTCGGTCTTCAGGAGTGCGGGGATGTGACTGATCTGGGCGGCCGCACCCAGGCCCACGAGACCCACGCGCAGACTCTTTCGCGCCACTCGTCCTCCTTGGAAGGTCGGGCGCGCAGTCTAGGGTCCGCCTCCGGGACCGTCAAGCGCGATGGCGCCCGCCGCAAGGTCGACGAGCCCGTAGCGCCGCAGCTTCTTGAGCAGCCCCTGGCGCGAGAGCCCGAGTGCTCGTGCGGCGCGCGATTTGTTCCAGCGTGTGTGCTCCAGGGTCTCGCGCAGACGGCGCTCCTCGAGGGCGCGCGTCTCGGCGTGGAGCCCGCTCGGTGCCGTCGCCACCCCCGACCAGGTCGTCTCGGGCCAGTGGTGCGGCTCGACCATCCCGCGCGCCCCCGCCACCCGCACCGCGTAGGCGCACCCGTTCGCCAGCTCGCGCACATTGCCGGGCCAGCGATAGGCGAGCAGCTGGGCCGCCAGCGCCGGCGCGATCGCCGGGGGCTCGACCCCGCACGCCGCCGACGCGCGGCCGATGAAATGCCGCGCCAGCAGCAGCACGTCGTGCCCGCGCTCGCGCAGCGGCGGCAGCCGCACGCGCACCGCGTTCACCCGGTAGTAGAGGTCGGCGCGGAACGCCCCGGCCGCGACCGCGTCCTCCAGCCCCCGGTGGGTGGCCGAGACCACGCGCACGTCCAGCCGTCGCAGCTTGGTGTCGCCGACGCGGCGCGCCTCGCCCTCCTGGAGCACGCGCAGCAGCTTCATCTGCAGCAATCCGCTCGCGTCGCCGATCTCGTCCAGGAACAGCGTCCCCTGGTCGGCGGCCTCGAACAGCCCGGCCCGGTCGGCCACCGCGCCGGTGAACGCGCCGCGGGCGTGGCCGAACAGCTCGCTCTCGATCAGCGTGTCGGGGGTGGCGCCGCAGTTGTGCGCCACGAACGCGCGCGGGCGCCGCGCGCTCATCATGTGCACCGCGCGCGCCACCAGCTCCTTCCCGCTGCCGGTCTCGCCCAGCACCAGCACCGGCAGCTCGCTCTCCGCCACCCGCGGCAGCGCGTGGCACACCTCACGCCAGGCCGGTGAATCCCCCAGCAGCTCCGGCGCCGACATCTCGCCCGGCCGGAGTGCGTCCTCCCTCATGCGGCGTTCCACGGCGTCCCCCTCCCCTCGTCGTCATCCCTCCACCCACTCCACGCCGCGCTCGCCGGCGACCACCTCGCCGAGGCTCACGACGGTCTCGCCGGCGCGCTCGAGGTCGCGCGCCAGCGCATCTCGCATCCCGGGGGCACATACCACCACCATGCCGATGCCCAGATTCCATGCCTCGCGCGCGTCGTCCTCGGGGACCTCCCCCGCCTCCACCAGCCAGCGGAAGACCGGCGGCGGCGTCCACGCGCCGGCGTGCACGCGCGCCCGCCGCCCTTCGGGCAGCACGCGCACCAGGTTCCCGGCGATGCCTCCGCCGGTCACGTGCGCCAGCGCGTGCAGCCGGCCCTGCTCGATGGCGGGGCCTAGCGCCGGGCCATACCAGCGGTGCGGGGCCCGCCGTGCCCCCCCCCCCGTCTCGCCGGCGCCACCCGGCAGCGGATCGTCGAGACCGAGCCCCGACCGCGCGAGCACGCGGCGCGCGAGCGAGAAGCCGTTGGTGTGCAAGCCCTGCGAGGCGAGCCCCAGCAGCGGGTCCCCGACCGCCACCGCGCTGCCGTCGAGCAGCTGCCGCTCGGCCGCCACACCGATCATGCAACCGGCCACATCCACCACGCCCTCCACGTAGGTGTCCGGCATCTCGGCGGTCTCGCCGCCCAGCAGCGAGGCGCCGACCTCGCGGCAGGCGCGGCTCAGGCCCTCCACCACCGCCTGCACCAGCGCCGGGTCGAGCCGCGCCTGGGCGACGTAGTCGAGGAACGCGAGCGGCCTGGCACCGTGCACCAGCAGGTCGTCGGCGCAGTGGTAGACCAGGTCGGCGGCCGCCTCCGCGACCCGGCCGGCCGGCAGTGCCAGATGCAGCTTGGTGCCCACGCCGTCCATGGTGGCGGCCAGCAGCGTCGCGGCGCCGCCCGGCCACGCGGTGACGCCGGCGAAGCCGCCCGGGATCTCGCGAACGCCCGCGCCCCAGGTCGCGCGCACCGCGCCGCCCAGTGCCCGCTTCACGGCGTCGGAGCGCGCCACGTCCACGCCGGCGTCGCGATAGCGCATCACGCCTGGACTCGCCGGGGCCGCACACGGAGCATGCGCAGCTCCTCGCTGCTCGGACTCGGGATGAGCGGGAACTCTCCCGGCGCGTTCAGCCGCAGCAGGCAGCCGACGACCTCGGCGTCGAACTGGGTGCCGGCTCCCTGCTCGAGCTCGCGCAGCGCCGACTCGGCCGAGAGTGCCCGCCGGTAGGGACGGTCGGAGGTCATGGCGTCGAACGCGTCGGCCACGTTCAGAATCCGCGCGCCGATCGGGACGTCCCCGCTCATCAGGCCAAACGGATAGCCGTGGCCGTCGGGGCGCTCGTGGTGGCTGCGCACGATCTCGGCCGAGCGCCGGAGCGCGCGCACCTTCTTCACGATCTCCGCCCCCGCCGCGGGGTGCCCGCGCAGCGTGCGCTGCTCCTCGTGCGACAGCGAGCCGGGCTTCTGGAGGATGTGCTGGTGATGGGGGCCGATCTTGCCGAGGTCGTGCACCAGGGCCGCGTACTCGATCTCGTCCACCTCGCGCTCGGAGAGCCGCAGCCCGCGCGCCAGCCGGATCGCGTACTGCGAGACGCGCACCGAATGCTGGCGCGTGTAGGGATCGACCTCCTCCAGCACCTCGGAGAGCGCCCGCACGAAGTCCTTGAGGTCGTTCCGGATCTCGACGTAGAGCTGGAACGAATGACGCGCCACCAGGAACGGGATGCCGAACAGCACCAGTCCGACCGGGCCCGCGCTCAGGTAGACGACCGCCACCAGCGTCCCGAGCGCGATGAAGGAGAGGTGGTGAAGCATCCCGTGGAGGAAGATGCGCTGCCACTGCCGCCAGATGCCGGGCCCGGTGGTGAGCCCGATCACGGTCGAGACGAACGTGGAGTTGCAGAGGAAGTAGACGATGCCGCAGGTGAGCAGCGGCAGGATGTCGCGCCCGACCTCGAGCTGGCCTACCCGGCCGCCGGCGGCCGTGAACGCGTAGCCGGCCGCGAACGCCGTCAGCCCGAAGATGGCCATATTGTGCACCACGCGCACCAGGGGCTTCCGCAGCAGCAACGCCTGGGTGATGAGGGTGGCGATGATGTTGAACCACGCGGTGTAGACCGGCCCCAGGATGAGCAGGCACGCGAGGTCGAGCACCGCGCCCACCGAGACGTAGCCGCCGCCCGGCAGCGGCACGGCGGTCGCCTCGCTCAACACCATGAGCAGCAGGACCACCACCGCGGTGGCGAGGTCGACCGGGCCGGCCTGGGGCGTGAAGGCGTAGAACGCGCCCACCGAGGCAGCCAGCACGGCCGCGTAGTAGACGCGGAACCATCGCGGGTGGCGCGGGGCGAGCGGTTCGCTCACGAGGTCCTGTCGCCGGGGAGGGCGGATCGCGTACGGGGCTGAAGACGATGGAGACCGACACCCATCCTGGAGCCTGGTCCCTGTCACATCACGTCAACGGCCCGGACGCCCTACCAGCCGGCCTTGCCGAAGAAGCTGATGATCTCGACGATGAATTCGAAGTCCACGAAGCCCACCTCCTTTATCACGGATTCTGCTGGGATGACTGATCCAACAGGTGGGTCCGCTTCGCATCAATCGCTGGGATGGCTCGCTCCGCTTCCTCCTAGGTGGATGCCGGTCTCAACACATACTCGGTGGGCTCGCGCGTGGGGAGTCCGCCGACGACGCGGTTCAGTGCGGCCAGCGTGGCGAGCACCACCGCCTGCTGGACGTCCTGCTCGACGGTGCAGCTGCCGACCAGGATCTTCTCCTGCCGATGGGCGAGCAGCGCCAGCGCGACCAGCGCGACCCGCCGCCGGCCCATCTTCACGAAGTCGACCTCCTGGATGCCGAAGGCCACCTCGCCCTCCAGGAACTCCTGCACCCCCGCGAGCGTGGCCTGCGCCACCAGCCGGTACGCGCCGTCGCGCGTGCTCCAGCCCGAGGCGCTGCCCATGCGCGAGAGCCCCTTCCAGCGCAGCTCGACCTGCGCCTGCGTGCGCGGGCCCGACACGAACAGGTTGACGCTCCCGAACCGGATGCGCTCCGCCCCCGCGCTCTCGAACGCGGCCTCGGGCTCCGGCTCGACGCGCGTGGCCGCATGCCCCCCGGGCGGGCGCGGCGCGGAGGCGCGCTCGACGGCACCGGGCTCGGACTTGGCGTAGGCGACCGACACCACGCGATAGTCGATCGAGCGGTTGAAGGAGGTCAACAGGACCGTCTGCACATCCCGGACGATCTGCTTCGGCGGACGGTTGGAGCGGGTCAGGATGTGGATCTCGCGGATCTCATCCCCTTCCGCCTGCACGCTCGCGCCTTCCACGTCGCGCAGCGCGCGGATGGCGGCTTCGGCCTTGGTCGTCCATGACGCGCGCGAGGTGTCGAGAGTCAGAGGCGGGTCCCTCCCTTCCTGACCGGGGGCGAACCGCGGCAGACTAGCACACGCTCCGCCGCCCCGACCACGGGAGCTTGCGGCCGCCTCCCGGCGGTCTTGACAACCCGCGCTCAGAACAGCGCTTCGAGGCGGAAGGACACCATGCGGTGGAGGGCCGCCACCCGGTCGCTGATCTCGCCGGGCGTGGTCTCGATCAGGCGCTGCGGGCTGAACGATTCGATGGCCAGCGACGCCATGGCCGCCCCGCAGGCGAGGCCCTGCCGGAGGGAGTCGCCGTCGAGCCGTCCGCAGCGGGCGAGCCACCCCAGGAACCCGCCGGCGAACGAGTCGCCGGCGCCGGTCGGGTCGCGCAGCATCGGCAGCGGGAACGCCGGGGTGATGAACATCTCCTCGCGCGAGCGGTAGAGCGCCCCGTGCTCCCCCTTCTTGATGATGACCGCGCGGCCGCCCTGCTCGATCAGCCGTTCGGCGGCGGCCGCGAGCTGCGTCTCGCCCGAGAGCGCGCGCGCCTCCTCCTCGTTGAGGAGGGCCACGTCGACCCGGCGCAGCACCTCGACCACGCGGTCGGGCTTGCGCGCGATCCAGTAGTTCATGGTGTCGGAGAGCACCAGCCGGGGAGACTTCATCTGCGTGAGCACCTCGAGCTGGAGATCGGGATCGATGTTGGCGAGGAACACGAACGGGCAACGGGTGTGGCCGGGGTCCAGCCGGGGATGGAAGGCGGAGAAGACGTTGAGCTGGGTCTCGAGGGTGTGGGCGTGGCCCAGCTCGGCCATGTACTCGCCCTTCCAGCGGAAGGTCCGCCCGCGGGCGGTCTCGAGGCCGCTCAGGTCGACGCCGCGCGCCTCGAATTGCTGGCGGTGCCGCGCGGGGAAGTCGTCGCCCACCACCGCCACCATCCGGACCGGGACGAAATGGCTTGCCGAGAACGAGAAGTACGACGCCGAGCCGCCCAGGGCCTCGTCCACCTCGCCGTAGGGCGTTCGCACCGAGTCGAGCGCGACCGAGCCCACGACCAGGACGTCCCCGGGGCCCTTCACGGGGCCACCTCCGCCGCGCGCGCCATCCGCTCCGGCGCCGAGACGCCCAGCAGCGCGAGCCCGTTGGCGATCACCTGCCGCGCCGCCCCCGCGAGCATCAGCCGCGCGCGCGAGCGCTCCGCATCGTCCGACACCACGCGGCACACGTGATAGAAGCGGTGGAACTCGGCGGCGGTCTCCATCAGATAGGTGGGGATGCGGTGCGGCTCGCGCGCCGCCGCTGCCCCGCGCACCACCTCGGGGTAGGTGGCGAGCTTGCGGACCAGCCCCGCCGCCTCGGGGATGGAGGTCTCCGCCTCCGGCAACGCGACGCCGTATGCGGGCGCCAGTCCCTTCTCGGCCGCAAAGCGCAGGATCGCGGCGATGCGCGCGTGCGCGTACTGGACGTAGTAGGCCGGGTTCTCGTCGTTCTGGCGCTTCGCCAGGTCGAGGTCGAAGTCCAGGTGCGCGCTGGTCGAGCGCATCAGGAAGAAAAACCTGGCGCAGTCCGCCCCCACCTCCTCCATCAGGTCGCGCAGCGTGATGAACTCCCCGGCGCGCTTGCTCATCTTGACCGGCTGTCCGCCCGACAGGAGGTTCACCTGCTGCACGATCAGCACCTCGAGGAAGTTGGGCTCGTGACCGAGGGCGGCGAGCGCCGCCTGCATGCGGACCACGTGGCCGTGGTGGTCCGGACCCCAGAGGTCGATGGCGCGGCGGAACCCGCGCGCATGCTTGTCGCGATGGTAGGCGATGTCCGGCAGCAGGTAGGTGGGGGCCCCGTTGCCGCGCACCAGCACCCGGTCCTTCTCGTCGCCGAACCGGCTGGTGCGCAGCCACGCCGCCTCGCCGCGCTCGGCCGCGTCCTCGTCCTCGCGGTCGGCGTCGTCGACCCCGGTCTCCGGCACCACCGAGCGGTAGACCACCCCGCGCGCCTCGAGCTCGCGCAGGGTCTCAGCGACGGCGTCCGACCGGTGCAGGGTCGACTCGCGGAACCACCTCGCGAACTCGACGCCGTAGTCGCGCAGGTCGCTGCGCTGCCACTCGAGCACGCGCTCGAGCGCGCGGTCCCGGAACCAGGCGGCGCCGTCCGGCCGCGTCAGCGCCGCCCGCCCCTCCGCCTCGGGCAGCGCGGCCGCGAGGTCGCGCACGTAGGCGCCCTGGTAGCCGTCGGCGGGGAAGGCGCGCGACGCGCCGACGCGCTCGGCGAAGCGCGACGCCACCGACTCGCCCAGCAGATCGACCTGGCGCCCTGCGTCGTTGACGTAGAACTCCCCTTCGGCGCGTTGTCCGGTGGCCTCCAGCAACCGCACCAGGGTGGCACCCACCGCCGCCGCCCGCGCGTTCACCACGTTCAGCGGCCCGGTCGGGTTGGCGCTCACGTACTCGACCAGGAAGGTCTCGGCGGCACCCAGCGCGGAGCGGCCGAAGGCGGCACCCTCCGCCTGGATGCGTGCGGGGAGCGCGGCGAGGAAAGCGGGGGCGTAGCGGAAGTTCAGGAACCCCGGACCCGCCACCTCGACCGAGGCGAACACCGCCGGGTCGCGGGGGAAGGCCGCCGCCAGAGCCTCGGCCACCGCACGCGGCGGCCGTTTCACCTCGCGCGCGAGCAACAGCGCCAGGTTGGTGGTCCAGTCGCCGTGCGCCGGCTCGCGCGGCACCGCGAGCTCGAGGCGCGCGATCCGCTCGGGCGTGTAGAGGCCGGCCTGCCGGAGCGCCTCGGCGAGGCCGTCAGTCAGCGTCTTCCAGACCAAGGTCCACCTTGCGGGCGTCGCCCCACAGCCGTTCCAACAGGTAGTACTCGCGCGTCTTCTCGTGGAAGACGTGCACGACCACGTCGACGTAGTCCAGCAGCACCCAGCGCCGGCCGGCCAGCCCCTCGACGTGCCACGGGGCGGCACCGTGCTCGTGGAGCTTCTCCTCCACCGCCTCGGCGATCGCCTTCACCTGCACCTCGCTGGCGCCCGAGCAGATCAGGAAGTAGTCCGCGACCCCGGCGAGGGTGCGCAGGTCGAGTGCGACCGGGTCGTGCGCCTTCTTGGCGGCGGCGGCGGCGGCGGCGGCGCGCAGCAGCCTGAGCGCGGCGGGACGGGACGGCGCACGATGCCGGGCGGTCAAAGCGGGGCGCGGTCCTTGAGGGGGTCGGGCGTGGCGGGCGCGTCAGTGGTCGCGACGGACCGCATAGTCGACGGCGCGGTCCAGGGCCTGCCGGGCGGCGCCGTCGGGCTCGCCGTCCAGGATGCGGCGGGCGGCATCGGCGTGCGTCAGGGCCCGCGCGCGGGCGTACTCGAATCCGCCGCACGTCTCGACCAGCGACTTGAGCTGGCTCCATTGATCCGCGGTCCGGCGCTTGCGCAGCGCGAGCCGGCGGAGCCGCCGGTGGTCGGCCGCGCCGGCCTGCCGGAGCGCGGCGATCAGCGGCAGCGTCACCTTGCCCTCGGCCAGGTCCGAGCCGACCGGCTTGCCGGTGACCTCGGGATCCGCCAGGTAGTCGAACAGGTCGTCGACGATCTGGAAGGCCAGCCCCACGGTCTCGCCAAATCTCCGATAGCGCGACCGCCGTCGCCGGTCGCGCGCGCCGCCGTTCAGACCCGCCCCGATCTCGGTGGCGGCGCCGATCAACGACCCGGTCTTGGCGCGGATCAGCTCCTCGTACTGGGCCTCGGTCACGTCGAGGTCGTAGGCGTACTGGAACTCGAGCGCCTCGCCGCACGACATCTCGGTCACCACCCGGGCCAGGATCCCCATCGGCGTGTCGAGCTTGTGGGTCACCAGGGTGGCCATCGCCTGCGCGTACAGGTAGTCCCCCATGATGATGGCCATCTCATCGGTCCACAGTCCGTTGACCGTGGGCAGTCCCCGGCGGAGCCCGCTCTTGTCCACCGAGTCGTCGTGGATGAGCGCGGCGGTGTGCACCATCTCGACCACCGTGGCGCACAGGACCGCCTCCCATCCCAGGTTGCCCCGCAGTCGCGCCGTGAGCAGGAGCAGCGTGGGGCGGAACTTCTTGCCCCCGGTGGCCAGGACGTGGCCACCCACCTGGTTCAGGATCGGGATCGGGGTACGGAAGAGCTCCCGGAGATGGGTTTGCACCCGCTCCAGCTCGCGCCGCACCGGCTTCTGGACCGCGGACATCAGCATCACGGGTTTCACGCGGGGCGGGAAGGCGATGCCCCTACTCCTTTGCGGGCCGCAGAATACGGGCGTGCGGCGAAGGGTGTCAAGCGCGCCGAGCGTCCGCGGCGCGCCGATCGCGCAGCCGCGCGAGCAGGTGTTCGCGCGTGTTGCGGGACGGGTCGTCCATCACCTCCTCGAGCAGCGCCTCGAGCGCCTCGCGCACGGCGGGCCCCGGGGCGAGGCCCAGCTCGCCCATCACGTCGTTCCCGTCCACGGCCAGCTCGGTGACGCACAGCGCTCCTGAGGACGCGAGCAGCCGCTCGATGCGCGTGCGCATCTGATCGAGGTAGACCGGGAAGCCCTGCTTGAGACCGTTGCCGAGCCGGTCGGCGATGCGGAGGTCGAACAGGTCCGCCACGTGCTCGGGGCCGACGCGGCGGAGCCACCGGCGCAGCGCCGCGTCGCTCCAGCCCGGACGGTAGTCGAACATGTGCTCGCGGACGAGGTGCACGACGCGGGCGCGCCGGTCGAGCGGGAACCGCAGGCGCTCGAGCAGCCGGTCCGCGAGCTCGGCGCTCACGAACTGGTGGTTGTAGAAGGTGCCCTCTCCCTCGCGCTCCACCCTCGTGTCGGGCTTGCCGATGTCGTGCAGCAACGCCGCCCAGCGCACGTCGGGCTTCGCCGCCGGCGCCGCGTCGCAGGTGTACACGCTGTGGAAGTAGACGTCGTAGGCGTGGAACCGGTTCTGCGGCACGCCGCGACAACGCGCCAGCTCCGGCAGCCACACCGCTAGCAGGCCCGCCTCGCGCAGCACCTCGAACCCCCGCGAGGGCTGTCGCGCGCCGAGCATCCGCTCCAGCTCCGCGCGCACCCGTTCCGCCGCCACCCCTGCGCCCGCGTCGCCGCTCTCCGGGGCGGCCAGGGCGGCGAGTGCGGCGCGCAGCGGCTCGTCGGGCTCCATCTCCAGCGTGGCCGTGAAGCGCGCGACGCGCAGCGGCCGCAGGGCGTCCTCACGGAAGCGCGCCAGCGGCTCGCCGACCGCGCGCAGCATGCGGCGCTCGAGGTCGAGGGCGCCGTCGTGCGGGTCCAGCAGCACACCCGCCGAGGGATCCCAGGCCAGCGCGTTCACGGTCAGGTCACGGCGCCCGAGGTCCTCCACCGGGTCGGCGGTGAACTCGACCCGGTCCGGACGGCGGGCGTCCGAATAGGCGCCCTCGCGGCGGAAGGTGGTGCACTCGATGACCAGCCCGCCCTCGACGATGGTGACGGTGCCGTGCCGCGACCCGGTCGGGACCACCCGGGCGAACCGGCGCGCGACCTCGTCGGGGGTGAGGTCGGTGCTGACATCGATCTCATCGCTGGGCGCGCGTCCGAGAAGCGCGTCGCGCACCGTGCCCCCGACGAGGTAGGCTGCGTGTCCGCCCTCGCGCAGGCGCGCGAGGAACGCCGGCAGCGCCTCGGGCCACGCGTGGGCCGCGAGCCGCGCGCACGCGCGCTCCGCCGCGGCTTCGGGAGCGCCGCGCGTCCAGTCCTGCCACCAGCGCCGCAGGGTCGAGGTCATATGAAGACTCCAGGCCGAACACGGATCCGCGCCACGACGCTCGCCCGCGTGCGGATGCCGTGGGCGCCGATCGTCGCGCTGGCACTCGCCGCCGGACCGCCGGGGGCCATGGCCGCCGACCCCGCCGCGGATTCGCTCGCGACCCCGCCGGCGGCGGTGCGGCGCTGGCAGACGGGGGCCTTGCGAGCCGATCGCCTCACCCACACCTCGCTCGCGCTGGGCATCGGCGTCGGGGTCGGGATGCTGCGCCGCTCGCCCGCGGCCGGCGCCGGCGCCGCCATCGGCATCGGCCTCGCGAAGGAACTCACCGACGACCGCTTCGATCGGGGCGATCTGGCCGCCGACGCCATCGGCGCGGGCCTGGCGGCGCTGATCGTCGCGGCCCTCACGCGCTAGCCGGCCGGCCGGCGGCGGCCGCCGCGCCTAGGGGCAGGGTTCCGAAGGGCACGGGGGTGGAGGGGCTGGCTCTGGGGCCGCCGCGCCCTTCTGGCGCGACAGGGCGGCCAGGACGATCGCCGAGAGCGTCACCCCTCCGACCAGCCCGGTGCGGTACCAGTCCACTCGCCGCGCCGAAAGTTTCGCGATCGCATCGAGCGGGATCGCGAGCGTCGCGTACTCCTCGAACTTGCCCTCGGTGTCGCGCTGGCGGAACCCGGTCAGGGTGTCGCTCCCGAAGCGCGCGTAGTCGAACTCGTAATGTAGACCTTCCCGCGTGTCGACGGTGATGTCCTTGCGCTGCTCCGCGGCGGCATAGGCGTTGCGGGGGATCTCGCGCAGCGTGGTGCAGCCGCAGGCCGCCAGCCACGACAGGGCCGCGAGCACCCGCAGGCAGCGACTGGCACGCATCATCGGTTCTCCCCTCTCGGTACGCGGACGCCGGCCCGCGGGCGGCGAGCATAGCCTAACGGTCGGCGGCGTGCCCGCCGGCGGCCGTCAGAGGGAGGGGATTAGCCCCAGAAGAGGACGCGGCCGCAGGACTCGCACAGCCCGGGCGTCTCGCCTGCGCCGGGTCGCGAAGCGACGGAGGTGGGCAGGGTGACGAAGCAACCCTGGCAGACGCGCTCACGCACCGCGGCGACGCCGCGCCCGTAGCGCTGCCGCGCGCGCTCGTACATCACCATCCAGCGGCGCTCGATCGCGGCGGCGAGCCGTTCTCGGGCCGCCTCCAGCCGTTCGAGGCCCGCGAGCTCGAATCCGAGCTTGCGCAGTCGAAGACGCGAGGCTTCGTCGCGCGCCTCACGGAGCAGGAGATCCAGGTCGCCGAGATACACGAGCTGACCGAGCGCGGTCATCGGCCCACCTCGCGCAGCACGCTCGCCACGTCGTCGAAGCTCGCCGCGTCGAGCAGCCGCTGCCGGTTGCGCTGCAGCCTCGCCACCGCGGCCGCGCGGCCGAGGAACGCGTGATGCGCCTCCTCGCCCCACTCGCCGGGCGTGAGCGTGAGGAGGACCAGCGTCACCGGCAGCTCGTCCGGGGCGTCCCAGTCGATGCCGCGGCGGGAACGCGCCACGACCAGCTGCGGGCGGTTGACCGTCAACGAGCGCGCGTGGGGGAGGGCGACCCCCTTGCCAATCGCGGTGCTGCCCAGGCGCTCGCGCATCACCAGCAGTTCCCGCAGCAGTTCCGGTCCTCGCACGACCCCCGCCTGGTGCGCGAGGGAGACGAGATCCGCGAGTGCGGCGTCCTTCCTGCGAGTCTTGAGTTCGGGGATGTAGAGCGAGGGGTCCAGGACCGAGGGAGCCGTCCCGAGCGTCATCAGTGAGGCACCTCCGCGACCGGGCGGAGGATAGCAAAAGGGCGGCGAGACACCAATTTCCACCGGGCAACGGTCAGCCCCGGGGCTCCCAGGTCCAGCCGCGCGCGCGGAGCCAGCGGAATGCCAGCCACCCGATTCCAACCCCAATCGCCACACCACACAGCACATCGCTTAGAAAGTGACGGTTGAGGTAGATCCGGGAGAATCCCACCAGTACCGCCAGCAGCCAGAGACCGGGCGCGAGCCGCCGCCAGCGGCGGCCGAGCACCAGCGCCAGGCCGGCCGCGTTGGCGGCGTGGCTGGACGGGAACGACGAGTTCGCTCGCCGACGGTCGCCATCCGGCCGGGTGCGGTTCACGCTCCACTTGAGACCCTCGACGACCAAGTTGACCGGCGCGAGCGCGCCGATCGCGGCTCGTGCCGTCGCGGGTCCCGCGGGTCCGGTCACCAGCGCCACCGCCAGCAACCCCGCGAAGACCATCCCCCCATGGCCGGAACTGCTCGCCGCCCGCATCGGCGCCTCGAGTGCCGGCCGACGCCAGTCCTGGACCGCGCGCTGGACGCCGCGGTCCAGGCGTTCGACCGGGGCCAGGACCGTGAGGGCGAGGGCGAAGCGCAGGAGATGGCTGACGGTGGGAGACATGGCGGGTCGCGGCGGAGGCTACGGCGCCCCGTTGACGATGTCGATCGCGGATTCGGGCAGCCACCCGCCCACTCCGCCGCCGGCGCTCACGCGTGCGCGTCCCCCGCGCCGCTCGAGCAGGCGCACGACCTGGCCGGGCTGGAGATCGAGTCCTGCTCCTTCGAGCGTCACGGTCTGCTGCACCACCGCACAACCCGAGCGGGCCGCGAGCGTGCCCTGCAGCGGGTCGACGGCGCCGGTGAGCAGCGCCAGGGCGACCCCCACGGCCACGGGCCCGCGGCGCGGCCACAGCGCTCCCGCACCCACACCCAGCAGCAGTGCCGCGACGGCCCACTCGAGCGGTCGCACCGGCCAGCGCACCGGCACGTCGCCGATGAGTCCTCCCCCCTCCCGCACGCGCTCGGCGATCCAGTGCAACGCCGGGTCGCGTGCCCCCGCCCGCTCCCCGCGCACCACCCACGCCGCCGCCGGTCCGACCGCGCCACCCTGCGCCTCCGCCCACGCCAACCGCGCCGCCAATCCGGAGTGATGGGCGCCCGCACGCCACAGCGCGGCCCATCGGTCGCGGGCGCGCGTCAGATCTCCTTCGCGCGCCGCCTGGTCCGCCGCGCGCACGGCCGCCGCCGGTCGCGCGTCGCCCGGGCGCGGGCCGAACAGCACGCACCACACCGCCGCCGCCGCCACCAGTACCACCGCGCCGGCGCGGCGCGCACCGGTGGCGGGTACCGCCGGCAGCGCCGCCGAGATGCGTTCGACCAGCTGGCCGCGGATCGCCTCGGCGTCCGCACCGGCCCCGCCGTACCGCGCGGAGGCGATCTGCCGACGCAGGCTCTCGACCGGTTCCCCCCGCTGCGCGAGCCACGCGCTCGCCTCGTCGGCGGCGCGCCAGAAGTCCGGCCCGCTCGTGCGCCCCACCGCGCGCAGCCACTCCAGCGGCAGCGCCCGCGCCGCCGCCATCCTGCGCGCCGCGCCACCGCTCCGCCACAGCGCCATCGCCGCGCCCAGCATGAGCCCGGCCAGCGACCACGCCCACGGCGCGGGCGCGCGCGCGCCGGGGTCGATCGGATGCCGCGCGAACACCGGTGGCAGTCCCGCGCTCTCCCCCGCGCCCATGAACAGCGCCGGCCCCACCTCGAGATCGATCGGCGGCAGCTCGGCGCGGCGATAACTTCCGGTCGCGGGATCGAACCACGCGAAGGCCGGTGCTGCGAGCCTGAGGTGGCCGGTGCGGCGGGCGAGCACCGTCCACTGGAAACGCTTCCGCCCCGCGCCGTCACTACCGGCCGGGGCGAGACTGTCCTCGACCGTGCTCGCGAACACCTCGATGTCGTTCCCCGCCAGCTCGGGCGGACGGATGAGCGGCAGGTTGGCGACCCCGCGCAGGTCCAGCCGCACGGTGATCGGGACGTCGACCGAGGTGCGGGCGCGGTCGGCCGTCCAGCGCGCCGAGAGCCCGCCGACGGCACCCGTGAACCCGGCGGGTGCGCCGGCCGGGAGCGGACGCACCCGCACCGGCAGCGGCGGGCTGCGCACCACGGCCTCGCGCCGGGGCACCTGGCCGCCGTTCCACGCCAGCGGGTCGCGCGCCGCGCCGGCCACCGCCAGCGCCGCCACCGCCTCGCCCACCGTCGCCTCGCCCGGCGCCAGCGGGTAGATCCTCGTGCGCGTCTCGGTCACCAGCACGCGGCGCCCGCGCTCGTCGGCGAAGTACGACTCCGGCGCGCCCGTCTTATCGGTCCAGAAGCCGGGGGTGGCCGGCGGCGTGTACTGCGGATCCTCGGCCAGCGTCGCCCGCAGCACCAGACGCACCCGCAACTGGCACGGCTGCCCCACCCATGGCTCGGGGGGGAGCACGTCCACCAGCAGCGAGGCCGGTCCCGCCGTGGTACCCGCGCCGCCGATGCGCGTCGGCGCCGCGGTCGCCTCGAGTGAGAGCACCCCGCTGCGGAACGCCTCCTTGCCCGCGCGCACGGTGATGGGGCCGAGCGCGTACCGGCCCGGCGCGTTCGCGGAGATCTCGAAGCGGTAGATGATCTCGACCGAGCTGCGACCGTTGCTCCAGGTGAAGTTCTGCGCGCGCCCGGTGCCGAGGACCTCGAGCCCCGGCGGCACCTCGAACTCGGGCTGTGAGACACCGCCCGCCGCCCCGCTGACCACCACCTGCAGGGTGGTCGCCTCGCCCACCGCGATGGTGCTCCGCTCCAGACGGGCCTGGATCTGGGTCGCCGCCCGCGCGCCCGAGGCCAGTACCAGCAGCGCCGCGCAGGCGAGCAGCCACGCCCGGCGGACCCGACGCCTCACCAGTCCCTCCCCCGCCGCTCGCGCACCACGCGCACCCTGCGCAGACGCTGCTGCTCGAGACGCTCGAGCGCGCCGAGGCTGCCAAGCAGCTGCTCGGCCGTGCGCCGGTCCATGCCGTCGGGGCCCGGCGCGGGCTGCGATTGCGGCGGCGGCTGCGGCGCCTGGGGAGCGTTGGGCGGCGGGGTCGGAGGCGGCGAGCCGGGCTTCGGATCCTGCCCCGCGCCCTGCGGCATCGGCGTGCCTGCGCCCGGCGAGGGAGGCGGTGCCCCCCGGCGCTGCCGCTCGCGCTGGCGCCGCAGCGCGAGCTCATAGTTGTAGCGGGCGTCCCCGTTCCCGGGGTCCCGCTCGAGCGCGCCTCGCAGCGACCTGAGCGCGTCGTCGAATCCGCCCCGCCGCGCCTGCAGCGTCCCCAGGTTGTAGGCCGCGGTGGGGCCTGCCGGCCCCGCTGCGTCGGTGAGCGGGGCGAGCAGGCTCTCGGCCGCCGCCCCGCGCCCGCCGAGTGCGGCCGCCGTCGCGCGATTGACGCGCACCGCGGCGGGGCCGCCGCGGCCGGCCCGCCGCGCGTAGAGCGATTCGGCGGCCGGGTAGCGCTGCTCGCGGAACGCGCGGTCGCCGCGCGCCCACGCGCTCTGCGCCCGCGCGGGGCTGGCCAGCGCCAGCCCCACCAGCAGCAGCGCCGCCGCGCGGCCGCGCGCGGCGGCG
>JBBTLZ010000044.1:0-22329 GCA_038068435.1 Candidatus Eiseniibacteriota bacterium
CGGACCCGGCGCCGGCGTCCGGGCCCGCGCTCGCCCCGGCACCGGGGTCGAGTGCCCGCAACAGGGCCGGGACCACGTCATGGCGCACGCGGCTGCGTGCGTAGCGCGGGTCGCGGTTGGTGCGGTCCTCGCGCCACGGCTGGCCGATCGCGCGCAGGTCGGCTTCGATGTCCGCGCGCGGGGTGTCGAGCAGCGGCTTGATCCAGCGTCCGCGCCTGGCACTCATCCCGCCCAGGCCGGCGAGCCCGGTGCCGCGCAGCAGTCGCAGCAGCACGGTCTCGAGCTGGTCGTCGGCGGTGTGGGCGGTGGCGATCGCGGCGGCGCCCACGCGACTCGCGACGCGGGCCAGGAACTCCCGCCGCAGGGTACGCAGCCCGGCCTGGCCGGAGAGCCCGCGGCGCCTCATGCGCGCGCGGCAGTCCCAGCGGGCGGTGGTGAGTGGCACCCCGAGCCGCGCACACAGGTCGCGCACGAACGCGAGGTCGGCGTCGGCCTCGGCGCCGCGCAGGCCATGGTGGAGGTGAGCCGCGTGCAGCGAGAGCCCGAACTCGGGGGCCAGCGAATCGAGGCCGAGCAGCAACGCGGTCGAGTCGGCGCCGCCGCTCACCGCGACCAGCAGCCGGCTGCCGTCAGGAAGCGCGCAGGCGCCCCGCAACGCGCGTCGGAGGACCGGCTCGAGCCGGCGCAGACGCAGGCGGGGCCGCGGTGTGGTTGGTGGCGGCGCAGGGACTCGAACCCCGGACACAGAGATTATGATTCTCCTGCTCTACCAGCTGAGCTACGCCGCCCAAGGTGGGCCATCCGGGCGGGATGGCGAGCGAGGAAAGGTAGGGTCGGAGGGGGGCGAAGTCAAGGCGGTGGGCCGCCGCCGAGCCGCGCCAGCAGCGGCTCGGGCCGCGCGTCGGCGCACGCGCCACGCTCAGTGCGCGTGGCTCTGCGCCACCATCATCGCCATCAAGTAGGCGCCCAGGAGCACCAGCGCCGGCAGCTCGGCGACCAGACGGGCGGCGGGCTCCACGTCCATCTCGAAGCGGCGCGTCAACCCGAACACGGACCTGAAGGCGATGAAGCGCGGGTGCTCGGCCGACCTCCAGAAGTAGGTCGGCCGCCAGAAGCCCTCGCGCTCCCAGGTGAACTCCGCGCCCGCGGCGAAGCGGAGCGCGCCCGCGCGGCGCCAACCGTGCCGGAAGGCGGCAACCTCGATCCCGGTGCCGGCCTCGCGCATGATGATTCCCCCGCGCAACGAGCCGCGGCGGTGCCGGCCGATGATCCAGCGCCCGTCCGCCGACTCGGCCACCGCCTCGAAGCTGAAGAGCTTCTCCCAGCGGAGGTCGGCCAGCAGCTCGCTGCCGGCCTCGAGGCGCAGCTCGCGCCGGAAGATGCCGGGCCGGCTCCAGATGAGGTCGCCGTAGAGGGAATCGCGCAGCGGGCGGGCGCCGGAGAGCGCGCCGCCGTTCGTCACCGCCGCCATCTCAGCCCGCGGCCTTCTCCGCCGGCTCGGCGGGGGTCGCCGCGGTCGACGCGGGCTCCTCCTCGGGGCGGATGCGGAAGATCCGTGACAGCTCCGAGCGCAGCTCGCCCTCGTTCAAGTGCTGCTTCAGCACGCCGCGGTAGGCCACCGAGATGCCGCCGGTCTCCTCGCTCACGACGATGATGGCGGCATCGCACTCCTCGGAGAGCCCGAGGGCGGCGCGGTGGCGCGTGCCGAGCGCCAGCGCGGTGCGCGGGTTGGCCGAGAGCGGCAGGATGCACGAGGAGGCGAGTACGGTGTCCTCACGCAGGATCACGGCGCCGTCATGGAGTGGCGAGCCGGGGCTGAAGAGCGTGACCAGCAGCTCGGCCGACACCTTGGCGTCGATCCGGGTGCCGGTCTCGACGAAGTTGCGCAGCCCGACGTTGCGCTCCAGCACGATGAGGGCGCCGTGGCGGTCGCGGGCGAGGGCTTCGACCGCGCGCACCACCTCGCCCAGCACGCCGTAGTTGTCGCCGCGCAGGAACGAGCGGAAGTAGCGCGTGCGTCCGAACTGGGCGAGCGCGTGGCGCAGCTCGGGCTGGAACAGGATGACGAAGGCGATGAGCCAGACGGTCTTCAGGCTCTCGGCGATCCACCGGATGGCGATCAGGTCGAACTCGCGCGCGGCGAGTGCCACCAGCACGATGACCAGCAGCCCGACGTACATCTGCGCCGACCGCGTGCCCTTGACCAGGATGAGCAGGCGGTAGAACAACACCGCGACCAGGAAGATGTCGAGGAGGTCGAGCAGCCAGAGGGAGTGGACAGGGGTCATGGTCGGGGCTCCGGCACCTTGCGCAGCGCCGAATCTAGCAGAAGGGTGCGCGGGTGCCTACGAATCCGCCTGCGGGGGACGGGGGCATCCTCGTCGCGGGTCCCCGTCGCTTCGCTCTCGCCCCACTCCTGCGGTGCCCCCGGCCCCCGCAGGCTGCGCCGGCTGCTACTCCCGCGCCGGCTCGGGCGTCGAGCGCGCCGCGCGCAGCGCCACGGCTACGCGCACGGCGCGCATGGTGGCGGCGACATCGTGGGTGCGGACGATGCGGGCACCGAGGAAGACCGCGACCGCGGCGGCCGCCAGGCTCCCCTCGAGCCGCTGGTCTACGGGCAGGTCGAGCAGGTACCCGATGAAGCTCTTGCGCGACACGCCGACCAGGACCGGGCGGCCGAGGACGGTGAGCGACTCGAGCCGGGCGAGCAGCTCCAGGCTGTGCCGCACGGTCTTGCCGAAGCCGATGCCGGGGTCGAGGGCCACGCACTCGCGGGCGACACCGGCCGCACGGGCGGCGTCGAGCCGGGCGGCGAGGTGGGCGGCGACCTCGCTCGCGGCGTCCTGGTAGCGCGGATCGCGCTGCATGTCGGCGGGGGTACCCCGCATGTGCATGAGGGCGAGCCCCGCGCTCGCGCTCGCGACCACGCCGCCCATCGCCGGGTCGCCAAGCGCGGTGACGTCGTTGACGACATGCGCCCCGGCGGCCAGCGCCCGCTCGGCGACCGAGGCGCTCGCGGTGTCCACCGAGAGGCAGGCGTCGGTCTCACGCGCGAGCGTCTCGAGCACCGGCGCGAGCCGGCGCCACTGCTCGTCGTCGGGCACCGGCTGGGCACCTGGACGGGTGCTCTCGGCCCCCAGGTCCAGCAGGTCGGCGCCCTCGGCCAGCAACCGGCGGGCGTGGGCGACCGCCGCCTCGGGGGCGAGGAAACGGCCGCCGTCCGAGAACGAGTCCGGGGTGATGTTCACGACACCCATGACCAGGGTACGATCCGCGAGGTCGAACGCACGGCCTCGGCACTGCCAGAGCATCGCTCGTCTCCCCGCCCGCGGCCCTGGCCCCGAGCCGCTACGTCCCCAGCGCGTCCCTCAGCCGGCGGATCTGCGCGGCGTGGTTGTGGGCGTGGGCCGCGTTGTTCCGCAGCCAGGTCTCGGCGGAGTAGCGGCCGCTCTCGGTGTGCCAGCCCTCGCGCGCCCAGTCGGCGTCGCTCATGCCGGGCAGGAGCTGCGCGGTGGTGGCGCGGGCCGCCCGGAAGGCCTCGAGCGCCGGTGCCAGCTCGCGTTCGTTGTACCGGAGCTTTAGCGCGTAGACCTCCTGGTCGTAGCCATGGAACACCGGATGCTCCTCGGCGAGGAGCTTGCGCAGCCGCTGGGCGGAGACGCTCTCGCTGTCGGCGAGGTGATGGACGATCTCGGCCGCGCTCCACTTGCCCGGGATAGGATGGGCGGTCAGGCCCGCCGGGGGGAAGCCCTGCAATGCCCTGGCGACCTCGTCGTAGCCCACAACGTACTGGGCGATCAGCGGCTCGCGTTCCTGAGTGGTCATGTGGTGTCGGTCTTCTCCAGCCCTGGTGCGGGTCCTCGTTGACCTCGGGCGGTGCCCGATGGTAGCACTTACCGCCTCTTTGCCCGGGCACCGACCCGTCACGGGTCGTCCGTCTACCCGCCATTCCCAGAGAGAGCGCATGCCTTCCCGCCCGCGGGGCCCGACCGCTCGCGTGCCCGAGGCCCCAGGAGGTCGCTTCCGAATGATCCGCCACACACTGTCGTTGCTCTGCCTCGGCGCCATGCTGGCCAGCCCGGCCGCCGCCCAGATCATGGACCGGCCCATCGAGCTATCCGCCCAGGCGGGCTGGAATCATTACGACACGCGGGCCCGCATGCAGGACGGTCCGGGCTACGCGGCAACGCTCGGCTGGCGCGTCCAGCCCTGGCTGGTGCTGGAAGGGCAGGGGTTCTTCGGCCCGTCCAAGGCGGATTCGCTGCCGCGGCAGGAACACAACTTCTACAGCGCCGGCCTCGATCTGCGCATGAACCTGCGACCGGCCGAGGGCAAGGTGGTGCCGTACTTCCTCGCGGGTGGCGGCTACTCCCGGAGTGCGACCGGCGGCCATCCGCCCGCCAAGCTCGAGCGCGGCTCCGCGAGCCTCGGCCTCGGCATGCTCTACAGCCTGATGGGCAACCAGCGCACCTATCTGCGACTCCAGGTGCGCGATGTCTTCTTCCGCGAGCGCGACGCGGTCGAGTTCAGCAACCACTTCGCGGTGTCGGTCGGCCTGCACTACGTCTACGGCGGCAAGCCGCGCGACAGCGACCTCGACCGTGTGCGCGACTGGCTCGACAGGTGCCCGGCGACGCCGATCGGCGCCCGGGTCGACGCGACCGGCTGCCCGCTCGACACGGACGGCGACAAGGTGTTCGACGGGCTCGACACGTGCGAGGGCACGCCGCGCGGGTGCACGGTGGACAAGAACGGCTGCCCGAGCGACGCCGACGGCGACGGGGTGTGCGACGGACTGGACCAGTGCGCGGACACGCCCAAGGGCGCGACGGTGGATGCCAGGGGCTGCCCGACGGACGCGGACGGCGACGGCGTCCCCGACGGCATCGACCAGTGCGCAAGCACATCCAGGGGTTGCACCGTGGACGAGAATGGCTGCCCCGGCGACGCCGACCAGGACGGCGTCTGCGACGGACAGGACCAGTGCCCGAACACGCCCGAAGGGCTGCGCGTGGACGAGCACGGCTGCCCGATCGAGGTGAGCGACAAGGAAATCGAGCTGCTGGATACCGGGATGATCCGCCTCCAGAACATCAACTTCGACACCAACAAGGCGACCATCAAGCCGGAGTCGTTCCCGGTGTTGGGGGAGGGCGCGATGATCCTCCAGCAGTATCCGACGCTCCGGATCCAGATCGGCGGGCACACCGACGACCGGGGATCGGCGCATCTCAACGACACGCTGTCCACCAGCCGTGCGGCGTCGGTGCTCGATCACATGAAGCAGAACTTCCCGCAGATCTCCTCGTCGCAGTTCACTTCGATGGGCTACGGGCCGTCGCAGCCGATCGCGCCCAACGGCACCGCGCTGGGCCGGGCGAAGAACCGCCGGGTCGAGTTCAAGGTGCTGAACACGGACGCGCTGCGGATCGAGCGGGAGAAGCGCCGCTTCCTGCGCAAGGACGAGGGTGTGGCACCCACCCCGGCGCCGGCGGACACGACGAAGAAGTAGCGCCCCGCGATCGCGGGTGTGACGACGCGGGGCCCTCACGGCGCCCCGCGCGTTGGGCGGGTGCGCGACCCGGTCCGTCGGGACGCGCATCGGGATGGCCGGCGCCGGGACTAACGCATCACGGCCAACCTGACCACCGCCTGCGACTCCGCGGCGCGGAGCCTCACCAGGTAGATGCCCGACGGCACCGACTGCCCAACCGCCGGCCAGTCGCGCTGGTAGTCGCCCGCAGGGAGCGTCCCGCGCTCGAGGCGTGCCATCACGCGGCCCTGTAGATCCAGCACGTCCACCGCGACCTCGGACGGCTGCGAGAGCGAGAAGGCGATCGCCGCACTGGCGCCTGCCGTGCGGATCACGCGCAGGTCGTGAGGCCGGGCCCCGTGCTTGCGGATGCCGTTGTCGCCGCCGTGCACCGCGAGCGGCGCCGTGCCCTTGAAGGGCGTGCCGTCCGATCGCTCGCCGGTGAGGGTGAGCACGTACTCTCCCGCCGGCCGCCCGGCGAACGGTGCGCGCGGGAACTTGACCGTCAGCGCGCCCACCTGATCGGAGTCCTGGACCGCAGTCCCGCCCTCGGCCGCCGGCGCCACGCCGTCGAGGCGCAGCGACGACACCACGATGTCGGATGCCGGCCAGCCCTCGGTCTCGATGCGCGCCGTGATCCAGTTGCCCTGGCTCCCCGTGTTGAGTGAGCCGGGCGAGATCAACACCGCGACGCCGAGCGTCTCGGCCGGCGGCGGCGGCGGCGGTGGTGGTGGCGGCGGCGGCGGAGGAGGCGGCGGCAGGCTGCACCGCGACCATACGGTGGCCGTCGGCTGACCCGCGCCGTCCAGGCCGCCCCCGATCATCACGCAGTCGGCCGAGGTCGCGACGGCGAACGCTCCCGACAGCGCGCCGGGCAGGGCGCTCTCGGCGCGCCACACCCCGTCAAGGCCGGCGCTGTAGACGCGGTCGCTGCGCAGGAGCGCGGCGTCCACGCCGCCCATCACCCACACGCGGCCGTCGAAGGCAGCGGCTGTCGCCTGCCAGAGCGGTTCGGGCAGGTCGGGCCCGGCGCTCCAGCCGCCGCCGAGCGCGTCGTACACCTCGACCTTCGCACTGGGGGCGCCGTTCGAGCCGCCGATGATCCACACACGCTCGCCCAGCACGGCGGCGGCCACACCGGTGCGCGGCGTGGACAGCGAGCCGATCACCGACCATCGGTCCGCTGCCGGGTCGTAGCGGTAGCAGTCGGCGCCCAGCATCCCTTCGTCGGACATGCCGCCGGCGACGATGATCCCGCCACCCGTGACCGCCACGCCCATCCCTGCCCGCGAGCTCGGCGTGCCCGAGCGCGAACTCCACGTGTTCGAGGCCGGGTCAAGGCGCTCGACGTTCAGGGACGGCATACCGGTCATGCCGAAGCCTCCCAGGGCATAGACGAAGCCGCCCAGCGCCGCGGCGCCGCCCTGGTAGCGGGTCTGCGACATGGGGGCGACCTCGCTCCACGAGGCGGTGCCCGGGTCCCAGACGGTGGTGCTGGCGAGATCGTCCGCCCAGCGGCCGCCGAGGATGTAGACGCGGCCGCCGAGTTCGGCCGCCGCCGCACCGTGGCGCGGGCTCGGGAGCGGCGGGAGCGCGTTCCAGTCTGCCGCGTGGGAGAGGACGGGCGCTCCATCCGTGAGCACCCCGAGGGCGAGAAGCGCAGATGCGAGACGACGCACGGGATGCACCTCCTCAAGTTGTGGTGGCATGCACGGCCCCGCCGGGAGGCAGCAAGGCGCGGACCATGCGGAGAATGCACGCGGGCGCGCACGGAATGATTGCAGGCCGCCACGCGCGCGGATGAAGTGGTGGGTTTGGCGCGCGCACGATGCACGCGGCGGCGTGGCAGGATGAGAGGCGGGGGAGCGCGCCACGAGGGCTCGCGAGCGAGCGCGGCCCGGCCCCCCGGCGCCGGCGCCCCGCAGCCCCTACGTCCGCTGCTTCTTCTTCTCGGCCGCGGGGAACAACACGTTGTTGAGGATCAGCCGGTAGCCCGGCGAGTGCCGGTACTTGGCGAGGTCGGTGGGCGGGTCGCCGACCATGTGCTGGTAGTCCTCGGGGTCGTGGCCGCCGAGGAAGGTGAAGGTGCCGCGCCCGAACTGGCCGTGCAGGTACTTCACCTCGTCGGTGCCCTCGACCTCGCCCAGCACCCGCACGCCGCTGCGGATCTTCGGGCGGCGGAACCCGGTGGTCTGGCCGAGGAACTCCGGCACCGCGTTCACGTGGTCCTGCACCAGCATCGTCGGCACCGGGTCGTTCTTGGCCGAGAAGTCGAAGAGCGTGAACACGCTGTTGGGGCCGCGCAGCGACGCTTCCTGGGTGACGTCGATGTCCGAGAACTTGTAGACGAACGGGTCCAGCTCGATCCGGAAGTCCTTGAACGCGAGCGTGCGCTTGAAGTCCAGCTTGCGGTTGGCGAGCGGATCGGCGGCGTCGCCGTCGTAGATCGACTCGGCGATGTCGATGCCCTGCGCGGCCAGGGCGATGTCGTAGGTGTCGGTGGCGGAGCACATGCCGAACATGAACCCGCCGCGGCCGATGTAGTCCTTGATTGCGACCGCGACCGCCGCCTTGAGCTGGGTCACCTTGGCGAAGCCGAGCTTGGTGGCCATCGCCTTCTGCACCCGCTCCTCCTCCTGGTACCAGGGGAAGTTGCGGTAGGCGCTGTAGAACTTGCCGTGCTGGGCGGTGAAGTCCTCGTGGTGCAGGTGGAGCCAGTCGTACTTCGGCAGCTCGCCGCGCACGACCTCCTCGTCCCACAGCTTGGCGTAGGGGATGTCGGCGTACTCGAGCGCCAGCGTCACCGCATCGTCCCACGGCGGCGTGTTGGGCGGGATATAGACGGCCACCCTGGGTGCCTTCTCGAGCTTCACCGACTCCATGTTGTTGTCGGCGATCTCGGCCCGCATGGTGGCCTCGTCGCCGCCGCCCATCGGCTCGAAGGCGACCCCGCGCACGTTCGCCTCGCGCTCGGTCGCGGCGTCCGCGGGCAGCAGGAACGACCCACCGCGATAGTTGAGCAGCCACTCGATCTTCTCGCCCCGCACCAGGGTCCAGAAGGCGAGCCCGTAGGCCTTGAGGTGGTCGGTCTGCTTCGCGTCCATCGGCACCAGCAGCCCGGCCCGCGCGGGCGCCGGCAGCGCGGCGGCGGCGAGGGCGAGCGCGGCGGCCACGGCGATGGGGAGGGCCTCGACCACCTCGGCGTTGGACCGCGGGCGCCGGGCACGCGCCTCCGGCCGGCCCCCGCGGCCCTTCCCGCGCCGCAGCACCAGCAGGGCGAGTCCGAGCGTCACGAGCGCCGCAACGGCCATCAGCATCACGCCCGCCACCGCCGCGAGCGCCCCGAGCGGGCCGACGCGATGGATACGCACGGACGGACGACCGCCGCGCCCCGTACCCATCCCGCCCGGTCCGCCGATCCGTTCCATCGCCGCTCCGATCAGAATCGCCGCTCGCGGCGCAGCGTCTCGACCGCGCGCCGCACCTCGGGCGCGTTCCAGGCCCTGGGGTAGCGGGCGAGACATTCCTCGTACTGCGCGAGCGCCTGCGCGTCGTCCTTGAGCCGCAGCCGGTACACGTCCCCCGCGCGCTGGCGCGCGACCGATGCCAGCCGGTCGTCCGGGAGCGAATCGGCCACGGCCAGCAGCGGCTCCAGCGCCCCCGGACCGTCGCCTGCCTGGTCACGGTGGGCGGCCAGTACCAGCGCGGCGTGCGCCCACAGCGGCCCGCGGGGGAGCGCGCGGTACAGCGACTCGGCGAGGGCGGCCGCGCGCTTCGGCTCGCCGCGCCACGATTCGTAGGCCATGCGGCCGAGCCCCGGCAGCGCGGTGCGGGGATCGGCATCCTCGATCAGGAACAGCCGCTCGAGCGCCGGGCCTGTGAATGGACTCTTGGGGTTGCTCGACACCAGGCGGTAGAGCGCCGCGGCGGAGTCGGCCATGCCGGCGAAGAACAGGGCCTCGGCGTAGCGGAACACCCCCTCCGGCGAGCCGTGCGCCGCCTGCTCGAGCGCCGGGAGGGCGCGCGCCGGCGGCCCCTCGCGCAGCTCGTTGAGCGCCCCTTCGAGCGCCAGCTCCGGATAGGCGCTGCGCCGCTCGCCCAGGTGGTCGAGCAGTACCCGCACCTCGGCGGTGTAGCCGGCCTCGCGCAGGCCACGCACGATCCCGACCAGCAGATCCGCCGACCACGCGTGGGGGGGCAGGTCGGCGAGCGCGCGCGAGACGCGCAGCACGCCCTCGCGCGCCGCGCCGCGCCGCGCGTAGACCTGCCAGGCGCGCCGCGCCGCCGGCAGCCGGTACGCGGGGTCGCGCGCCCGGTCGGCCGCGAGGTCGAGCAGGGTCTCGATCGCCCCGCTGGTGTCGCGCGCGCTGCCGGCGTAGAGCAGCTCCTCGGCGAAGCTCCAGCGCGCCGGGGTGCTGGGCCCGGCGGCATCCGCGGCCGCGAGCAGTCGCAGCGCCGCCGGGCCATCGCCGTGCTTCCAGTCGAGCCGCGCGGCGGCGCGCACGAGGTCCAGCCGCTGGGGCCGCGTCTCCGCCGCCCGCCGCAGCGGCTCGCGCGCCCAGCGCGGCTCGAGGTCGTCGAGCCGCATCAGGGTCGTCTCGCACCACGCCGCCTCGCCCGGCGCGGCGGCCCAGATCTCGACCACCACCTGGGCCGCCTCGCGCAGGCGCGACTGCCGCTCGAGCGCCAGCGCCAGCTCGCGGCCGAGCAGGAGCGAGTCGCGGGTCGCCGCGCGCTCGGCGCGGCCCAGCCGCTCGAGCGCCGGCCACTGCTGCCGCGCCATGTAGACGCGCGCCAGCTCGCCGAGCACGATCGGCTGGTGGCGCGTTTCTGCCAGCAACGCCAGCAGCGCCTCGCGCGCGGCGTCGAGCCGACCGCTCTCACGCATCGCCTGGGCCTGCAGCAGCCGCTGCACCTGCGGGCCGTCGAGCGGCCTGACCGGGCGCTGGCTGAGGGCACCTGGCCGCGGCGGGGACTCGATCAGATCGGGCGCCAGCGCGGCGGGCGACCTGGGGCGCGGCTGCGCGGCGGCCGGCGCCGCGCAGCATGCGGCGACCAGGACGGCCGCCGCCAGCGCGGCGACCGCGGGTGCCGCCGCCCTCACCGCGGGCTCCTGTTCAGGGACTTGAGGTAGGCCTCGATGAACGCCCGGTACTGCGCCGGGTAGCGGTCGGCCTCGGCCTTGAGCAGGTCGAGCCGCAGCCGGTCGCTCTCGCGCAGCAGCTCGGGCGGCAGCTCGGACGGCGACTGCCGCGCCACCTCCTCGCCGGGCCGCGACTCGCGCTCGGGATCGTAGTCGCGCCGGTTGAGGGAACGCGTGGCGTCGAGCATGCGCGAGAGGATTCGCGTCTGCTTCTCCTCGAGGGACGGGTCGGTGGCGCCGCCCCGGAGCACCTCCTCGACGTCCTTCATGTCCTGCTGCACCTGGTCGAGCCTGCCGAGCAGCTCCTTGCGCTGCTCCTCGCCGCGCCGGATCTCCTCGAGCTGCTCGCGGATGCGCTGCTGCTCCTGCGCGAGGCGCTCGAGCTGGCCGCGGTCGCCGGCCTGCAGCCGCATCTGCTCGCTCAACCGCTGGGCGAGGCTCCGGCTCTGCTGGTTGAGCTCGCCCTGCCGCTGGCTGAGCTTCTGCATGGACTCCCCGCGCTGCTGGCTTCCCGGGCGGGTCTGCCCCGGCATGCCGGCGCCCGGGTTCTGGCACATGGCGTTCTCGGTCGCGCGCAGCTCGAGCACGGCCTCGTTGAGCGACTCGCCGGCGCCGCGGCCGGCCTCCTCACCGCGGCTGCGGTTCCCGGTGGCGAGCTCCCGGCCCGAGGTCGCGAGCTGGCTCACCGCGCGCCCGAGCGCCTCGGACAGCCGCGGGCTGATGAACGGGGTCTGGCGCGCGAGCGAGTAGAGCGAATCCGCCACCCGCGCGGTGCCTTCGGAGAGGTCGGTCTGGCGGTCGGCGCGCGTCGGCGCCGGCGTGCCGGGGTCGAGCGCCTGCTCGGAGGCCCGCTGCAGCGACACCAGGTCCTGGGCCGCGCGCCGCACCGCCGCCAGGTCGAGGTCGCTCTGCTGCTGCTGCATCTGGGCGACCGTCTGACGCAGGTTCTCGGCGGCGCGCTGGAGGCTCCGGCTGGCTTGCTGGCCCGACTTGCTCGCCTGCTGCCGCTGCTGGCGCCGCGCCTGCTCGGCCGCCTCACGCTGCGCGGGCGCGGCCTCCGAGCTCAGCTCCTTCGCCGCCTCATCGAGTGCCTCCTTGCCCGCCTGCTCCTTCATCTGCTCGGCGCTCTCGCGGGCATCCTGCGCGAGCTGCTCGGTCTCCTCGGACGCCTGCTCCTGCTTCCCGGCCAGGTCCTTCGCGTCGCGCCCGTCCGACTCGCGCCGCTCGTCCTGGGCCTCCTTCCGCGACTCGAGGTCCCGGTTGAGCGCGTCCTGCTGCGCCTTCAGCTCCTCGGCGCGCGCGGCCAGCGACTGAAGCTTCTCCTCCTCGCGCAGCTTGCGGATCAGGTCGATCGTGCGCTCGAGGTTCGCGAGCATCTTCTGGTTCTCCTGCCGCCACTGCGGCAGGTCGTTCTCGAGCACCCGGCGGTCCATGTTCTCCATGGCCTCCTGCATGCGCTTGAGCGCCTCGCGGAACTCCTTCGACTGCACCTGCTGCACCAGCTCGTTCAGCTCCTGCAGCTTGCGCGTGAGCTGCTCGTCGAACGCGCGGCGCTCGGCGGCCTGCTCGAGGCTCTCGCGCAGGTCCTTCGCCGCCTCGTCGATGCGCTGGCCGAGGTCCTGCTGGCGCTCGAGGGCGCTCTTCATCTCCTCGCTGCGCTCGAAGGCCTGTGACGACTGGGGCGCGGGGCGCGCGGGCTGGCGCGCCAGCTTGTCGAGCGACTTCTGCAGCTCCTTCGCCTTCTCGGCCACCTTCTCGAGCGTGGTCTGCGCCGTGCCCTGCTTCTCGTCCATCGCCTCGTAGAGGTCGGCGAGCGAGGGGAAGCGCAGCTGGAACGTGGGGCTCACGGCCCGCCCGGGGCCGGAGACCGAGTTGTCGTCGAGCAGCTCGAACCGGAACGAGGCGGTCTCGCCGGGCAGCAACGCCAGCGGCGAGGCGTCCCAGCGGGATTCGACGTGCGCCTCGCGCGGCCGCCCGGCGAAGCGTGCCAGCGGCAGGTCGGCCCACGGCGCCGCGGCGTCCTTGCGGTACTGGAGCTTGAGCTGGGAGAGCCCCAGGTCGTCCTGCGCCAGCAGCTCGACCGGGATCTGCTGTCCGGCCGGCAGCTCCACGTCGCCGGCGGGCAGGCGCACGGCCAGCAGGGGCGGGGCGTCGGGCAGCGGCGTCACGCGGTAGCGGAAGCGTCCCTCGCCCTGCCCGGCGATCGCGTGCAGCGCGTACTCGCCCTCGCGCTCGACCGGCACCTCGCCCTGCCAGCGCCGCGGCGTCACCGCGCTCCAGCGCGACACGCGCCCGTCGGGAAGCGAGGCCGCGAGTGATGCGAGGTCGCGGTCGAAGGTGACGAGCAGCCGCGCGCGCGTGCCGCGGAGCGCGGTCAGGTCGCCGCGCGTCGCCGTCCCGCGCTGGACCGGCAGCCGCGCGTAGACGGGCGCCTGGTATTCGATCTCGAAGCTCACCGGCACCGGCTCGCCGGCGAGCGAGATGCGGTAGCGCGGGCTCACGACCGAGGCGACGCGGACGCGGTAGACCTGCTCGCGCGTGAGCTGGGTCAGGTCGAAGCGCCACACGCGTTCGCCGCGCTCGCCCCTGCCCTCGCCGTACGCCCCGGGCGTGGCCTCGCCGTCGCGCAGCAGGCGGGGTGCCTTCGCGGTGCCCCACACGCGAGCCCGCACGGCGAGCGCGGCACCGGGCGTGAGCCGGACCGAGCCCGGCTCGACCACCAGACGCACCGGTGGCGCGGCACCCGCCGGATCCCGGAGGGTCGCCCACGAGCGGCTGGTGCGCTCGGGCAGCCACACGGCGAGCGCCAGGATCGCGACCAGCGCGCCGGCGATCGCCAGCGCCGGTCGGCGCGCGGCGATGCGCGGGGTGAGGGTCGCGATCGGCACGCCCGTGAGTCGGCGCGCGGTCTCCTCGGTCAGCGCGCGCGCCAGCACCGGCGAGGTGTCGGCCGGCGGCGCCGCTTCGAGGTCGAGCGCGTTGCGAAGCCACGAGCGCAGCTCGGGGAAGTGCCGCTCGAGGCCTTCGAGCCAGGCGTCGAATCCCGGGGCCGCGCCCCGGAACGCGCGCACCGAGGCCACGACGGCGAGCGCGCAGCCGCCCACGGTGAGGATCAGGCGTGCCCAGGCGCCGGCGGGGCCGAGCGGGAGCGCCACCCCCACGATCACCGCGAGGGCCACCAGCGCGCAGGCGGCGGCCGCGCCCCACAGCCCGTGACGGGCGACGAGGGCGCCGCGCACGGCGCGGTGGTGCCGGGCGAGGAGGCGATGCAGGGACGTCTCGGGCACGCGATCGTTCATGTCGAGGTGGCGGCGGCCCGGGGAGGGACGGAGTTCAGTGTGTCAGGGCGTAGTGCACGATGTTCAACGCCATGCGCAGCGCCGCTTCACGCTTCTCGGGGGGGTCGTGATGGACCTCCTCGTCCTCCAGCCCGTCCCCGAGGTCGCAATCGTAGGAAAAGAATACAACCAGCCTTCCGTCGTGGACAATCCCGAATGCCCGGGCCGGGCCCCCGCCGTGCTCGTGGATCTTGGGCAGTCCGCGGGGGAAATCGTAAAGCCCATGAAAAATCGGGTGCGAGAAGGGCAGCTCGACCAGCTTCGCGTCGGGGAACACCTTCTTCATCTCGCGCCGGAACGAAGGCTCGATGCCGAAGTCGTCGTCCACCCACAGGAACCCGCCCGAGGTGAGGTAGCGGCGCAGATTGGCGACCTCGGTGGGGGTGAGCTTCATGTTCCCGTGCCCGCACGCGAACACGAACGGGTACTGGAACAGGGCCGCGGCCCCCGGCTCGACCACGGCCTCCTGGTCGCCGCCGACCGGGATCGAGGTGCGCGCGCGTACCCCCCGGAGCAGGTTGATGAGCGAGGTGCGGTCCTCGTACCAGTCCCCGCCGCCACCGTACTTGAGACGGGCGATGGTGAACTCGCGGGCGCCGGGCCGGGCCTGCGGGGCGGCGGCACGGGGCGCCACGGCGATGGCGACGAGGCACACGGCGGCGAGCGCCGCGCGCGCGAGGCGCCGCACCCGCCGCGCGGAGCGACGGAAGCCCGGCGCGCGGCGCGCATTGCGGATGCCCTTCACGCCCGGCCGATCGGATCGCGGGTCAACGCTCACGGCATCGCTCCTCGCGGCCAGGGGGTCACGCGTCGCGCCTGGGAGATCCTCGGCAGCGCCGTCGCGGTGGCCGGGGGCGGCCGCCGGGTCAGCGCGAAGCCCGGAGCAGTGCCGCCGAGCCGCTCCGGATGTAGGTCAGGCCCGGAACGCCGGATTCGATCGCCTCCGGGGTCCGGCTTGCCGGACCGGTCGCAAGCTCCGGCGGTGGCGGCCGGTTCGGGGTCACGATCACCGCGCCGAGCGGGAACGTGCGGAAGCGGTCCTGCGCGCCCACTTTCTCCCGGAACGCGCCCGTGTCGCCGTTCGGTCCGGTGGTCGCGATCATCCCGCCGTTCGCGTCGACGGCGGAGACCCGCACCAGCACCGGCTGCAGCGCGGCGAGGATCCGATAGACCAGCACCCGGCTCCCGAGGGGCAGGGCATCGCCGAGCTTGTAGGAGGTCCGGGGCGCGGGGATGTACGCGACGAAGAGGTCGCGCACCTTGCCGATCGCCACCGGCGCGGGGAGCCCGATCGTGATCGCCTCATCCCCGGTCCGGATGTCGGCGCGGTTCTGATAGACGTGCACCCAGTACCCGGCCGCGCCCGCGACCGCCTGCCAGCGGAGATCGATCAGCGAGTCGGGGCTGGCGATGGCGCCCGTGTACGCCAGCCCGGGGATCGCGCTCCCGCCGGCGGTCTCGCCCAGGTTGGTCAGCGCGTAGTCGCCGCTCGAGACGCCGGAGATCACCGCGCGCCCCACGTAGCCCGTGAGCGGGATGGCGGGAGGCGCCGCGTCCGCGAAGGTGTAGACCTGCGCCGGCGGCAGCACCACCGTGCCCTGCGCGGCCGAGTAGTATTCGCGGTCCGCCCAGCGCCGGTAGGGTGTCAGCACGAAGTCGGTGAACAGGCGGTAGCCCCCGCCGCTCTCGCGCCGGAACAGCTGATAACCGCCCGCCTCGAGATAATCGAAGATCGCGCCCTGGATCGCCCCCGCGCCGGTGCGGTAGGCGAAGTAGGTCGTGGTGTCGCCATCGAAGATGTTCGTCACCTCGTTCGGTGCGTCCGGCCACACCACCAGGTCGGACGGGGTGCGCTCGAGCGAATCGCGGCTGCCCTCCGGGTACGAGGCGAGCAGCGCCCCGATCTGATCGACGGTCAGCTTCTTCGCACAACCGGCCGCGACGAGGGCGACCAGGGCGAGCGCCAGCGTTGCCGCCAGCGCCGGGAGGGAACGGAGGGTGCGCCTCATGGGATGCCTTTCGATCACTCCGCCTGGATGCCCTTGCGACGGTCGAGGCCGATCCAGACGTCGAGGGCCAGCGCGCTGGCCACGAAGACCGTCGAGTAGGTGCCCAAGACCACGCCCACGAGCAGCGCGAACGAGAAGTCACGCAGCACCTCGCCGCCCCAGATGAACAGGGCGAGCGCGGTGAGGAACACCGTGAAGGAGGTGATGACCGTGCGGGACAGGGTCTCGTTCACCGCGATGTCTATGGCGCGCGAATGCTTCTCCTTGCGCAGCGCCTTGGAGCGTTCGCGGATGCGGTCGAAGACGACGATGGTGTCGTTGATGGAGTAACCGGCGATGGTGAGGAGCGCCGCCACCACCGTGAGCGAGACCTCACGGCCGGCGAAGCACAACACGCCCAGGGTCACGAAGACGTCGTGGAAGAGGGCCACCACGGCGCCCAGGGCGTATTTGAACTGATAGCGGACCCCGACGTAAAGCAGGATCCCGGCGAGGCTGCCGAACACCGCCCAGATGGCCTTCTGGCGCAGCTCGCTGCCGACCTTGGGACCCACCTTCTCGGTGCGGCGGAGGTCCACCGTCACCCCGGGGAGGCGCTGCTGGATGGCGGCCTGCACCGAGGTGAACAGGTCCCGCTCGGACTCGGACTTCATGCGCAGCAGGTACTCGTCGTGGTTCTCGCCGGTCATCTGCTGCAGCTCGACCCCCCGGAAACCCGCCCCGTCGAGGGCCTGGCGCACCTGGTCAGCGGGCACCACCCGGCTGGTGCGGATCTGGAGCAGCGTGCCGCCGGTGAAGTCGACGCTGTACTTCGGCCCGCCATGCATCACCAGCCAGATCACGGTCGCGAGGACGAACGCGCTCGAGATCATGTAGGCGAACCGCCGGTACTGCATGATGGGGAGGTTAGTGCCGATCAGCAACTGGAGCATGCGTGCCGCCTCGCGATCGTCAGATGCTCAGCCGCTCGAGCTTGCCGCGGCCCAGCCAGAAGTCGTAGATCATGCGCGTGAACAACACCGCCGTGAACATGTTGGCGATCAGTCCGATGCTCAGCGTCACCGCGAAACCCTTGATGGGGCCGGTGCCGAACTGGAACAGGAACACCGCGCAGATGAGCGTGGTCAGGTTAGCGTCGAGGATGGTGCGGAACGCGCGGGCGTAGCCCATCTCGACCGACTGTCGCACGCTGCGCTGGTTGCGCAGCTCCTCGCGGATGCGCTCGAAGATGAGCACGTTGGCGTCCACCGCCATGCCGACCGTGAGCACCAGCCCGGCGATGCCGGGCAGCGTGAGCGTGGCGCCGAAGCCCGCCAGCACGGCGATCACGTAGAGCACGTTGAGCAGCATCGCGGCGATGGCGATGAGCCCCGAGAGCTGGTAGTAGACCGCCATGAACACGACCACCAGGACGGTGCCGACCAGGCCGGCCATCAGCCCCTGCTGGATCGAGTCCGAGCCCAGCGACGGTCCGACCGAGCGCTCCTCGATGATCTTGACCGGGGCGGGGAGTGCCCCGGCGCGCAGCACGATCGCCAGGTCCTTGGCGCTCTCGACGTTGAAGTTGCCGGTGATCGAGGCGTTGCCGTTCGGGATGCGCTCGCGGATGATGGGTGCGGAGGCCGCCTCGCCGTCGAGCACGATGGCCAGGTAGCGGTTGACGTTGTTGCCGGTGACGCGCGCGAACTCGGCGCGGCCCTTGGGGGTCATGGTCATGCTCACGCCCCACGCGCCCGGGTTGGACGAATTCAGCCCCACCTGCGCCTGGGCGGTCGCGATCGAGCCGCCGGTCATCTCGGGCTCACGCCTGACCACGTAGAGCTCCCGTCCGGTCACGCCGCGCGAGCCCTGCTCGGGCGAGCTCCACAGGAGCTGCGAGTCGGGCGGGATGACCGAGTCGATGCCGCTCGTGGCGAGCATCCGCTCGACCACCGGCAGGTCCTCGTCACGGACGAAGGCGGGGTTGTCCACCTCCAGCATGTGGCTGGTGAGCGGGGCCTTGCGCATCGCGGTGTCGAGCCCGGCGGCGGCGGCGGCACCCCTGGCCGCCAGGTAGGCGTCGACCCGGTTCCAGACGTTGCGTCCCTCGTCGGGCGTCCGCACCAGCTTGAACTCGAGCAGCGCGGTCTTGCCGATCAGGTCCATCGCGCGCTGGCGGTCGGTGAGGCCGGGCAGCTGGATGGCGATCCGGTCCTGGCCCTCGCGCTGGATGAGGGGCTCGGCGACGCCGAACTCGTCCACGCGGCGGCGCAGCACCTCCATCGCGCGGTCGACCGCGTCCTTCGCCTCCTCGACGCTCAGGCGCGACTTGTCCACCTCGAGCGTCAGGTGCATGCCGCCCTGCAGGTCGAGTCCCAGGTGGATGGCCTGCTTGCGCAGCCTGGCGAGCTCGCCGGCCGGCAACGCCTGACGCTGCGCGGGGGTGAGGGAGTAGAAGCGAAGGGAAGGGAACAGGTACCAGATGGAGAGGGCCGTCGCGAGCAGTACGCCCGCCAATTTCCACTGGTCGGTGCGGATCATCAGGGTCCCCGGACGGTGAACCACCGGGCAAGCGGGCGGGTCGTCCCCGTCCGTCCCAGCGTCAACGGCTCAAAATGAGTGCGGCAGTCTACGGGCGCGCCCCGCGAGTGTCAACGCGCGGCGCATCGCGCGGCGCATCGCGCGCAGCATCGGTTGCCGGCGCATCGGCTGCGAGGCGCATCGGCCGGCCCGGGCGCCGACGCGGACCGGGACTGGGGCCGGTTGGCGGCCGGCCCCTGTGGGTCACGAAGCTGTGCTGGGTGGGGTCGGGGTGAGGTGGACTGCGGAGCGTTTTCGCGGGATCCCGGTCAGGGGTGCGGGGGAGACCCATGACAATTCCCGTTCCAACCCGTCGTCCCTCGCCGGGAGCGCCGCCACGCGGCCATTGCGGCGCCGGCGATGGCCGGTGGTGTGCACGGCGTCGACAGACCGACGCCGACGGCGTCGGACGGCGCATCGTGCCGCCCGGAAGTGCTTGCGGCGAGGCGCGCAAAGGGCGGCGATTTCTTGACACCCCCGGGACCCGTTCCTATACTGCCGCGCTCATCGCACCGGGCCTACGATCCATTCTTCCCACGCGGAAGAGGAGTCTCCTTCGCATGATTCCACGCGTTCGCTCGGCGGGTGTCGCCCTGTTGACGGCGCTCGCGGTCGCCTCGCCATGTCTGGCGGGCGAAGGGATGGGCCCGGGTCGGGGCGCGATCGGGGGGCAGCTCGGCGGTTCGTTCTTCTGGGCGGACGCCGACTACTCGGAGGGCGCGAAGTCCCGCCCGGCGTTCAGCGGCCACTACCGGTACGTCATCAACCCACGCTTTCGCTGGCAGATCGGCCCCGGGTTCACCTGGTCCGGCTACTCCGGCTCGGTGCCGATGCCGGTCCCGGACGGCAACTTCCCGCAGGACGTTACCAAGCGCACCAACCTCACCCTGCTCCTGCCCGTGTCGTTCCAGCTCCAGTACCTGGTCCACACCAGGAAGTGGCAGTATCACGTGGGCGCCGGGCCCGGGGTGTACCGCGTCTGGATCGAGAACCGGCGCATCCTGTTGGTGGATCCGGTGAGCTTCGCCAAGCACCAGGGGCTCTATGCGGGGGTGACTGGTGAGGTCGGCGTCGAACGCTTTCTCAAGTCGCTCCCCTCGACCAGTGTGGAGGCGTGCGTGGCGACGCACTGGGTGTTCACGCCGAGCGATGAGGTGCCTCAGAAAACCGGGCAGCCCCCCCCGCAGTTCCCGTCGGGGTACAACAGTTTCCTGGCTGCGACCGAAGTGCGGATCGGCGCCAACTACTATTTCGACATGAGCCGCCTCAGGCGGAAGACGACGGCGCTGCCGCCGACGTCCCGGAGGTGAGCCGACGCCGCAGCGCCCCGCTGCGGCGTCGGGGTTCATGGGAGGTGATCTCGCCCTCATGCCGGATCGCGTGATGTGGGCCGAGAAGGTCCAGGAGGCCGCCCGCGCCGCTGCTGCGCCGGTGCCCTGGGGCGACAAGGTGGGCCCCGAGGCGCTCACCTTCGACGACGTGCTGCTGGTGCCGCGGCTGTCCGAGGTCCATCCGCGCGACGTGGACACCCGCACGCGCTTCTCGCGCCACATCGAGCTCAACATCCCGATCGTCAGCGCGGCGATGGACACCGTGACCGAGTCCGAGCTGGCGATCGCGATCGCCCGCGAGGGCGGGATCGGCGTGATCCACAAGAACCTCTCGATCGCCGAGCAGGCGGCACAGGTGGACCGGGTCAAGCGCTCCGAGAGCGGCATGATCGTCGACCCCTTCACGCTCCCGCCCGACGCCTCGCTCCGCCAGGCGCATGATCTGATGTCGCGCTTCCACATCTCGGGTGTCCCCATCACCGAGGACGGAAAGCTGGTCGGCATCCTCACCAACCGCGACCTGCGCTTCGAGGACGACCTCGACCGCCGGGTCGCCGAGGTGATGACGCGCGAGCGCCTGGTGACGGCGCCGGTCGGCACCACGCTCGAGCAGGCGCGGGCGATCCTCGCCCGCCACCGCATCGAGAAGCTGCCGGTGGTGGACGCCGAGGGGCGGCTCAAGGGGCTCATCACCGTCAAGGACATCGAGAAGCGCATCCGTCATCCGCAGGCCTGCAAGGACACGCTGGGCCGCCTGCGCGTGGCGGCTGCGGTGGGCGCGGGCGGCGACTGTCACGAGCGCGGCGCCGAGCTGGTGCGGGCGGGGGTGGATGCGCTGGTCTTGGACAGCGCCCATGCCCACTCGCGCAGCGTGCTCGAGACCGCCGAGCGGATGCGCGCCGCGTTCCCCGAGGTGGACCTGGTGGTGGGCAACGTCGGCACCGCCGAGGGCGCGAAAGCGGTGGCCGACGCCGGGGCCGACGCCGTCAAGGTGGGCATGGGGCCCGGCGCCATCTGCACCACGCGCATCGTCAGCGGCGCCGGCATGGCGCAGATCACCGCGGTGCTCGAAGCGGCGCGGGTACTCGAGGGCACCGGCGTGCCGATCGTCGCCGACGGCGGCATCAAGTACACGGGCGACCTGGTCAAGGCGCTCGCCGCCGGGGCCCACTCGGTGATGATCGGCAGCCTGTTCGCCGGCACCGAGGAGAGCCCGGGCGAGGTGGTGCTGCTCGAGGGCCGCTCGTACAAGGTCTACCGCGGCATGGGCTCGCTCTCGGCGATGGCGGCCGGACGCGGCAGCCGCGAGCGCTACTTCCAGGAGGGCGCCGACGAGCTGTCGAAGCTGGTGCCCGAGGGGATCGAGGGCCGGGTGCCGTTCAAGGGCCCGCTCGCGGCCTCGGTGTTCCAGATGGTGGGCGGCCTGCGCGCCGGGATGGGCTACTGCGGCGTGCGGGACATCGAGGAGCTGCGCACCCACACCCGGTTCGTGCGGGTGAGCGGCGCCGGCCTGCGCGAGAGCCACCCGCACGACGTGACCATCACCCAGGAAGCGCCCAACTACGAGCGGCCGGGGCGGTAGCCTCCGGCGCTGGGCGATCCTCGGGAAGGGGTGCCGATGAGACCTCGCTTCCTCCGCGTCGGCTCGTTCATCCTCGCCGCCGACGCCGCGCTCCTCGTGTCGGCGTCGCTCGCCATCATCCTCACGAATGAGCCGGATCCGACGACTCGTGTGGGCAGGCACCTGTGGGCCGGGGCGCTCGCGAACACGACCGTTGCGCTGCTGCTCTTCATCCTTGCAGTCGGACCCGTGCGCCGCGGTGAGCGTTGGGCGCTCTGGGCGTACGGGATCCCGCTCTTCGTGTACGGGCTGCCGATGCTCGTGATGGACGCGACGTATGTGGGGCCCGCCGGACGGCTCGGCGCGCTCGGGCCGCAGGTCCTGGGGCTGGGCCTGGCGCTGGTCGGACTCACGCTCGCGGGGCTGGGGCGAAGCGACCGATCACGAGGGTGAGCTCCGCGGGGGCGGCGGACCCTGTCCGTCCTCGCGCCGGGTCGTCTCCGCCCGCGTTCCGGCTGCGAGCCGGGTCGCGAGCCGCTGCGCCTCCTCGAGCCAGTCGAGCTTCTCCGACAAGGGCAGCCGCGCCATGCGGCGGAGCTGGGCGAGCGAGTGTCCCTCCCAGCCCACGTCCCAGCCCCGTTCGTCCCCGTCAGTCGCCATGGTTCATCGCTCGGACCCCCGCGTTCTCAAACCCTCGAGCTTCTCGATGTCGAGCAGGTCCTGCTGCCTGCCCGCCCCGCGCTTCATCGCGACCAGGTCGTCCAGGCCCACGAAGGGCGCGGTAAGTCCCGGAGCGACTTCGAAATACGCGCACCGATCGTGCGCCCGGGCGAAGTCGAAGGGCGGCTCCACGAA
>JBBTLZ010000044.1:22429-24864 GCA_038068435.1 Candidatus Eiseniibacteriota bacterium
CCTCAGGCCATCGCCCCCGAACGCCGGGGCCCCGTTCACGCTCGGCACGGGGCCCCGTTCGTTTGCCGCCCGATTCCGCTCGCTATCGAACCAACGCCAGCGGCCGGCTCTCCTGAACGCTCGGGGTGCGCAGCCGGTAGAGGTAGATGCCGGTCGGCATCGCGCGCCCCGCGGCATCCCGCCCGTCCCACTTCACCGAATGGCTCCCGGCCTGGACTCGGCCCTGGACCAGCCGGTTCACCAGCCGTCCGCGGAGGTCGTAGACGGCGAGTTCCACCACCTCCTCGCGATCGAGAGCGTAGTCGATGGTGGCCCCGGCCGGGGCGGGATTGGGGTAGCTCGCGCCGAGCCGCGCCGCCGGCACCGCCGCCGGCCCTGCGGCCAGCACGCCCTGGAACCAGCCGATGTCCGCGAAATGATGGCGCGTGAGATCGACCGACGACGAGAGCGTCGAGGTGATCGCGGGCTCCATCAGCAGACTCGGCTCGGCGGAGGTGTCCCAGTGGGAGACCGAGGAGCCCGACTGGAAGGGATTCGGCGTGTACGCCATCACGCGCCCCAGGGGGTCGGTGCCCGCGAGCCGGGTCGCGTCGACCTTCAGGGTGACGTTGAGACCCGAGGCGATGTTTACCTTGAGCAACGCGCCGTCCGACTGCGTCACCCGCACCGAGGGGATGGTGATGGTGGCGTCGGTCCCGCTCATGCCCGCGGGCGGGCAGCCGGCGACATTGTCGGCGATGATGACCCCGATCGCGCCGGCGTTCTGGGCGTTCTTGACCTTCACCGCGAACGTGCAGGTCCCGCGGTCGATGATGGCGATCTTGCCGCTGACCGCCCCGGCGTTGATGAGAGCCTCGCAGCCGTCGCTGGTGGTACCGACGCCGTCGTCCGCGAGCACGACGTCGCCGGTGATGCCGGTGGTCGTGAGCGCCGCCCCGAATGTGGCGAGTCCCACCTCGTATTCGCCGGCGATGCCGCCCGGAGCGTTCACCTTGAGCAACGGCTTCGAGCCGAGGAAATCGCCGGCGTGGAGGGTGGAGTTCGGCCCGTCCCAGACCAGCTTGCGGCAGTTGATCGCCGAGGCCACGCGCTGGGCGTCGCTCATCTCGTTCCAGTGGAGTCCGTTGTTGAGGTCGAGCAGGAACCGGTCGTACACGCTGGGGAACCCGCCCAGGTAGGCGCCGCTCGTGCCGCTGGTCACGGTGCTGAACCCGAGGCCGTGCCCGAGCTCGTGCAGCACCACCGGGAGCAGTTCGATCTGGCTGCCCTCGTTCCCGTCGATGCCGTAGTACCAGCCGGAGGGGAGACAACTCGCCCCGCCGATGCCCGAGTTGAAGGTGGCCGTGATGTCGCTGCTCCCGGAAAGGTCTACTCCCGCGAGCTTGTTGGCGAGCGCGACGTGGTACCAGGTGGAGGTGAACGGCGCCCCGGTGAACTCCCGGAAGACGGACACGGGCCCGGCGCTCCCGAGCACGCCGCTCGTGGCGGTGCAGGAGAGCGGGTCGAACTTCGCGTTCACGAGGATGGTGACGTCGCTGAGCAGGATGCCGCCCCAGATGTTGGCGGCGTGCTGGAAGACGAACAGGCGCTGGGCGCCGATCGTGGTCCCCGGGTTCCCGCCCACCGGCGCGACGACGGTCGGATCGTTGAATCCCTCGCCGGCGCCGTCCAGGTTGACGATGGTGATGGTGGCCGCCGGGGCCGCACCGGCGGCGAGGGCGAGCGCCAGGAGGGCGGCGGTGGCGAGGCGGAAGGGCTTGCTGCGAAGGGGCGCGCTCATGGCTATCGGTCCTCCGCGGCAGGGGCCGGAGTCGTCACCGGCGCGAGCAGCGCCCGGCGCAGCGCCTGCCGGTCGTTGACGCACTGGAAGACCAGCTTGCCGTCGGGCCTAACCCGCGCGACGGCGTATTCCTGGAACCGTCCCTCGAGGTCGATGCTCACCGAGCCGTCCGGGTGGTGGACCTCGACCAGACCCTCACCCGAGGTGCGGAGCGCCGGGGGCGAAAGTGCCGCCAGCTCGGCGAGCTGTTCCGGCGTGGGCATGCCGATGCGGCCGGTCAGGGGATCGATCCCGACCACCATCCCGGCGCTCGCGGGAGCACCGACGCCCACGGTGCCCGAGGCCGTGACGGTCGAGGCGGCGGTCCGCCGTGCGGCCGCGGGCGCCGCAGCGCGCGAGGACGCCCCGGTCGCTGCCGCGCGCCGGGATGCCACGGGCTCCACCGCGTGCCGGGATGCTACGGGAGCCGCCTCGGTCGCGCCCCGGTCGGCGAGGGCGGAGGTCCCCGGGACTTCGTGCCCGGCCGGGGCCGCCGGAGCGGTGGTCGTGACGCGTGGGGAGACGAACGCGGCGCCGGCCGCGAGCAGAAGCCCGGCCGTGATCCAGCCGGCGGCTTTCAGACCAGGGTGACGAGGTCGCATGGGGAACTCCTCCC
>JBBTLZ010000045.1:0-8274 GCA_038068435.1 Candidatus Eiseniibacteriota bacterium
CCACGAACCCCGACTGGTACGGTCCCGACTTCCTCGGCATCGACCAGGGGCCGATCGTGATGATGATCGAGAACTACCGCACCGGCGCCGTCTGGGGCCGCTTCATGGTGAACGCCGACATCCAGGCCGGGCTGACGGCGGCCGGATTCGTGAGCACCGTGGGCGTGGACCCGCCGCCGCTGGCCGGCCGGGACCGCCCGCTGCTGTGGAGCACCCCGAATCCCTTCACCACCTCCGCGACCCTCAGCTTCCGGCTCGCCTCCGCGGGACCGGCACGACTGACCGTGCACGATCTGATGGGACGGGAGGTGGCGCGCCTGCTGGATGGCTGGGCCGATGCGGGCGAGCACTCCGAGATTTTCCAGAGTGACGGCCAGAAGAGCGGCGTGTACTGGTACCGCCTGAGCGCCGGCGGCACCGAGGTTCTGAGCAAGGGCATCCTGATTCGGTAGTGCTGCCGGGTCGGCGCGTTCGCGGCCCGGATCGAGAGGCGGTCATGGCGACGATTCGTGACGTGGCGCGTGCCAGCAAGGTATCCGTGGCCACGGTCTCACGCGTTTTCAACGAGAGTCCCCGCGTCACCGAATCCACGCGACTCCGCGTGGTCACGGCCGCGTCGCGGCTGGGCTACTGGCCGAACGGCACCGCCCGGAGCCTCATCACCAATCGCACTCACGCGATCGGCGTCCTGCTGCCGGACCTGCACGGCGAGTTCTTCTCGGAGGTGATCCGGGGCATCGACTCCGCGGCACGGGAGCGCCAGCTGCATCTGCTCTTGTCGAGCTTCAACTCGACGCCCGACGATCTCATGTCGGCGCTGCGCACCGTGCGGGGCCGCGTGGACGGCCTGATCGTCATGTCCCCGGATCTCGATGCCTCCGTCGCGCTGCAGCCGGGATCGGGCGGCCCTCCCACCGTGCTGCTCAACCCCGAAGTCGAGGTGCCCGGTTGCGACAGCCTCTCGATCGCCAACTTCGAGGGCGCCCACGCCATGGTGGGCCATCTGCTCCGGCTCGGACATCGGCGCGTGGCCATGATCCGGGGGCCCGAGCGCAACATCGACGCGCGCCAGCGGCTCGAAGGCTACCGCGCCGCTCTGCGCGAGGCCGGCCTGCCGCCCGCGGGCGACCTGGTGCTCGACGGTGACTTCACCGAGCACTCGGGCTACGAGGCGGCGCGGGGGCTGCTGCGGCATGCGTTGCGTCCGACGGCGGTCTTCGTCGCCAACGACCACATGGCGATCGGCGTGCTGGGCGCCCTCCAGGACGCGGGGGTGCGGGTGCCCCTAGACATGGCGGTGACCGGGTTCGACGACATCCCGCTGGCGCGCTACCTGACGCCACCGCTCACCACCGTGCACGTGGACATGCTGCAGCTCGGGCGGCGGGCCGTCCATCTGCTGCTCGACCGTCCGGAGCCCGCGAGCGATGCGCGCCACGCCGTACTGCCCACGACACTGGTGGTGCGCAGCTCGTGCGGGACGCGGCCACCGCGACAGGCGGGATCCCGCGTGAGGTGGGAGCGCCGTCACGCGGTCGCCGTCACCCCGCGCGGGGGCCTCAAGACGTGAGGCTCCGAGGAACTGTCGCCGCCGTCCTCTTCGGCCTGGCGCTGGGCGCGGGCGCGGGAACGCGGTCCGCACCGCTCCCCGAGTCACGCAGGGCCACGCTACCCGGGCCGACCGTGGCCTTCCTCGACACGCTCGAGGAGCGGACCTTCCGCTGGTTCTGGGAGCTGAGCGATTCGAGCACCGGCCTGACCCCGGATCGGGCGCCGACACGATCGTTCGTGAGCGTCGGGGCGGTCGGGTTCGCCCTCACCGCCTATCCGATCGGCGTCGAGCGCCGCTGGGTGACACGCGCCGAAGGTGCGGAGCGGGTGCTGCGCACGCTGCGGTTCATGTGGCAGGCGCCCCAGGATTCCGGCGCCTCCGGCACCGCCGGCCACCGTGGCTTCTTCTATCACTTCCTCGACCCGGCGACCGGCCATCGCTTCGAGACCGTCGAGCTGTCCACCATGGACACCGCGCTGCTCATGGCGGGGGCGCTGTTCTGCCAGTCGTACTTCGATCGGCGCGACCCGCGCGAGGCGCGGATCCGCGCCCTTGCCGAGTCGCTCTACGCGCGCGTGGACTGGACCTGGATCCAGCCTCGCCCGCCGACGATCGCGCTCGGGTGGACGCCCGAGCGCGGCTTCCTGCCCTACGACTGGCGCGGCTACAACGAGGCGTTGCTGCTGCACGTCCTGGCGCTGGGGTCGACGACGCATCCGGTCGGCCGCGACAGCTGGGACGCATACACCCATGGCTACCGCTGGGGGACGTTCCACGGGTTCGCGCACGTGGGATTCGCGCCGCTCTTCGGTCACCAGTTTCCGCACACCTGGATCGATTTCCGCGGCATCCAGGACGACACCATGCGCGTGCGCGGCCTCGACTACTTCGAGAACGCCCGGAGGGCGACGCTCGCGCAGCGGGCCTACGCGATCGCCAACCCCGACAGCTTCCGCGGCTACGGCCGCTCGCTGTGGGGGCTCACCGCCTGCGACGGCCCGGTGGACAAGACGGTGACGATCGAAGGCCGAAAGCGGGCCTTCCGAACCTACGCGGCCCGCGGAGCCTCCTTCATCGAGGTGATCGACGACGGCACGGTCTCCCCCTCCGCCCTCGGGGGCTCGCTGCCGTTCGCGCCGCGCGAGACCGCCGAGGCGCTGATGGCCATCCGGTCCAGCTACGGCCCGCAGGTCTTCTCCCGCTACGGTTTCGTGGATGCGCTGAATCCCACGCTCAACACCGAGGTGGAGGTCCACCACGGCCGCGTCGTGGCGGGCGTGGGCTGGTTCGATACCGACTGCCTGGGGATCGACCAGGGGCCGATCCTCGCGATGATCGAGAACTGGCGCAGCGAGCTGGTATGGCGCGTGATGCGCAGGAACCCGCACCTCGTGCGCGGGCTGCGGCGGGCGGGTTTTCGCGGCGGCTGGCTCGATCGAGCACCCGCCACGCCATGAGCCGCGCCCCACGCGCGAAAGCCGGGATCGCGAGGCCCGCGGCGTGGAGGGCGTTGCGGCGCGGCCGCCTCGGGGTGGGCGCCGTGGCGCTGCTGCTGGCGATCTCCTGCCTGCCCTCGAATCGCGGCGCGACGACCGTGCGCTTCTGGGCCATGGGCCGCGAAGGTGAGGTGGTCGCGGAGCTGGTGCGCGACTTCGAGCGCGAGAATCCTGGGTTCCACGTCGAGCTGCAGCAGATACCCTGGTCGGCCGCTCACGAGAAGCTGCTCACCGCGCACGTCGGGCGCGCCACCCCCGACGTCGCGCAGCTCGGCAACACCTGGGTGGCCGAGTTCGTCGCGTTGCGCGCGCTGGAGCCGCTCGGCCCCTGGATCGCGCGCTCGGCCGACGTGAAGCCGTCGGGTTTCTTCCCCGGGATCTGGGCGACCAACGTGGTGGACGGCGAGCCCTACGGCGTGCCTTGGTACGTCGACACGCGCCTGATCTTCTACCGCAAGGATATCCTGGCGCGCGCCGGCTATGCCGCCATGCCCACGAGCTGGGCGGAGTGGCTTGCGGCGATGCGCGCGGTCAAGGCCACGGTCGGCAAGGACCGCTTCGCCATCTTCCTGCCGCTCAACGAATGGACGCAGCCCATGATCTTCGGACTCCAGGCCGGCTCGCCGCTGCTGGCCGACGGCGGGACCCGGGGCGCGTTCGGGGGCCCCGAGTTCCGCAGGGCCTTCGCGTTCTACGTGGACCTGTTCCGCGAGGGGCTGGCGCCGCCGGTCTCGAACACCGAAGTGGCCAACCTCTACCAGGAATTCGAGCGCGGCTACTTCAGCATGTACATCACCGGGCCCTGGAACATCGGCGAGTTCCAGCGCCGCCTCCCGGCGGGCCTTCAGAACTCATGGGCCACCGCTCCCCTGCCGGGACCCGAGGGGGAAAAGACGGGCTTGTCCATGGCCGGCGGCTCGAGCCTGGTGCTGTTCCGCACCTCGCGCCACCAGGAGGCGGCCTGGCGGCTGGTGGAGTTCCTGTCGCGACCGGAGCAGCAGGCGCGCTTCTACCGCCTGTGCGGCGACCTGCCCGCGCGGCACGAGGCGTGGCAGGATCCGTCGCTCGCGGGCGATCCGAACCTGCGCGCCTTCGAGCGCCAGCTCGAGCGCGTGGCGCCGTGGCCGATGGTGCCGGAGTGGGAGCAGATCGCGATCCGGCTGCAGGAGCAGGCCGAGCGCGCCGTGCGGGGCGGAGCATCGCCGGACTCGGTGCTCTCGGAATACGACCGCGACGTGGACCGCATGCTCGAGAAGCGCCGGTGGATGATGTCGCGCCGGCTCCGCGGGCGCCCCAGCGGAACGAAGGGAGAGGGATGAGCGGCGGGAACCGCGTGAGCCAGACGCGTGCCGGCTGGCTCTTCGTCTCGCCCGCACTGGCCCTGATCGGTGTGTTCTTCGTGGTGCCGGTGTTGATCGGCCTGCTGCTCAGCTTCACCGACTTCGACATCTACGCTCTCGGCGATCCCAGCGTCGCCCGGGTCGTGGGCCTGAAGAACTACTCCCAGATCGTCTCGGACCGCGAGTTCTGGAGCGCGCTGCGCAACACGCTCACGTTCGTGCTGGCCGGCGGGCCGCTGTCGGTGCTGGTCTCGCTCGGTGCGGCGTTGCTCGTGAACGCGCGCCTCGTCCGCTTCAAGAGCGTGCTGCGCGTGGCGCTGTTCTCGCCGGTGGTGACCACGCTGGTGGCGGTGGCGATCGTCTGGCGCTACCTCTACCACCCGCACTACGGCCTCATCGACTACGGGCTCCGGGTGCTCGGCATCGCGCCGATCGACTGGCTCGGCGATCCGCATTGGGCGATGCCGGCCATCATCCTGTTCTCGGTGTGGAAGAACTTCGGCTACAACATGCTCATCTTCGTCGCCGGCCTGCAGAACATCCCGGAGGAGCAGTACGAGGCGGCGCGGATCGACGGGGCCGGCGGCTGGGCCCGCTTCCGGCACATCACCGTGCCCGGGCTGGGACCGACGTTCCTGCTGGTCGGCGTCATGACGATGATCGGGCAGTTCCAGCTGTTCGCCGAGCCCTACGTCATGACCCAGGGCGGACCGCTGCGCAGCACGGTCAGCCTCATCCTGCTGATGTACGAGCAGGGCTTCCGCTGGTGGCGACTGGGCTACGCGGCGGCCGTCGCGTTCATCCTGCTGGCGATCGTCCTGGTCGCGACGATGGTGCAGATGCGGCTGCAGCGAGTGGAACGGCGATGAGACTCGCCCGTCGCGGCCTGGCGCTGCACGCGGCGATCACCGTCGTCGCGGTCCTGACCCTCGTCCCGCTGCTGTGGATGGTCTCGGCGTCCTTCATGCCCCCGGGCGCCGCCAACACGATGCCGCCGCCGCTGCTCCCCAGGGCGCCGACGCTCGAGCACTACGTGGCGTTGTTCACCCGTCTCAACCTGCTCCGGAACTTCCTCAACAGCCTGCTGATCTCCACGGTGACGACGATCATCTCGCTGTTCATCAACGCCCTGGCCGGGTACGCGTTCGCCAAGCTGCGCTTCGGCGGGCGCGACCGTGTCTTCCAGCTGCTGGTCGTGGGGCTCGTGGTGCCGGCCCAGGTCGGCATGCTGCCGCTGTTCCTGATGGTCCGGGGGCTCGGCCTGGTCAACACGCCGTGGGGCGTCATGATCGCCGCGCTGGCCAGCATCTTCGGTATCTTCATGATCCGCCAGTACGCGCTCGGCATCCCCGACGAACTGCTGGACGCGGCGCGGGTGGACGGCGCCAGCGAATTCCTCATCTTCAGAAGAATTGTGCTGCCGCTGCTGCGGCCGATCCTGGTGACGCTGGCCGCCTTCAGCTTCCTCGGGACCTGGAACGACTTCCTGTGGCCGCTCATCGTCCTGAGCGACGAGCGCAAGTTCACACTGCCGGTGGCGCTGGCGAACCTGGTCGGCGAGCACGTGCTGGACACCGAGCTGATGATGGCGGGCGCGGTCGTGACGGTCGTTCCGGTGCTGATCCTGTTCCTGGTCCTGCAGCGCTCGTACATCCGGGGCGTGCTCATGGGGAGCGTCAAGGGGTGATGCCGCGAGCCGCGAGCCCCGCCAGCATCGCGGCCGGTCTGCTCCTCGCCTGGGGTGCCGTCGCCCGCCCCTCGCCGGCTGCGGGCCCCGTCCTCGTGGACGACTTCGAGGACGTCTCGCGCTGGAGCGCCCATCCGGCGGATGGCGTCGAGATGAAGCTGTCCGACGATGGCGCGCCCGGCGCGCGTTCGCTGCGCATCGACTTCCGATTCGCCCGCGGCGGTGGGTACGCGGTGGCGCGCCGGGCCGTCGACCTCACGCTTCCCGACAACTACGCATTCTCGTTCCGGATGCGCGGCGAGGCGCCCTCCAACAACATCGAATTCAAGCTGATCGATTCGACCGGCGAGAACGTGTGGTGGTGCAACCGCCGGAACGTCGAATTCCCGCGCCGGTGGGAGACGTTCGCCATCAAGCGCCGTCAGATCGAATTCGCGTGGGGGCCGGCGGGGGGCGGCACGATCTCACGCGTGGCCGCGATCGAGATCGCCATCACGGCCGGGAGCGGCGGCCAGGGCACGGTCTGGCTCGACCAGCTGGAGCTGCGTCCGCTGGCGCCGCCGCGCGACGACGTCGCGCCGGTGGCGCGGGCATCCTCGTCCCGCCAGGGTCACGACGCCGCGCTCGCCGCGGACTGCGTTTCGACCACGTTCTGGTGGTCGCGTCCGGAGGACAGCAAGCCATGGTTGGAGCTGGACCTGGGAGGCGATCGGGAGTTCGGCGGCCTCGTGCTGGACTGGGTCGCGGGCCGTCACGCGCGCCACTACGCGATCCAGATCTCCCCGGACGCCCGGACCTGGCAGGCAATCCGCGAGGTCGAGGACGGGGATGGCGGCCGCGATCTCATCCGCCTGCCGGAGGCCGAGGCGCGCTACCTGCGCCTGGCGAGCCTCGATCCCCCCGAGCCCCGCGGTTGCGCGGTGGCGGACATCCGGGTGATGCCGCTCGCGTGGGGGGCCACGCAGGAGGCGTTCCTGCGCGCGGTGGCCTCGGGCGCCCCACGCGGCGCCTATCCGCGGGGCATCGCGGGCGAGCAGACGTACTGGACCGTCGTGGGCGTGGACGGCGACTCGCAGGAGGGGCTGGTCGGCGAGGACGGCGCCGTGGAGGTGGGCAAGCAGGGGTTCTCGGTCGAACCATTCCTCTTCGCCGGCGACCGGCTGTGGACGTGGAACGACGCCCGCGCGGAGCAGTCGCTGGAGGACGGCGATCTGCCGATCCCCACCGTGCGGTGGGCGACGGCCCCGATCGATCTCGAGGTGACGGTCTTCGCCAACGGCGAACGGGAAGCCTCGTCCCTGGTGGCCCGCTACCGGATTTCCAACCGGAGCGACCACCGCCGGACCGCGATGCTGTTCCTCGCGGTCCGGCCGTATCAGGTCAATCCGCCGTCGCAGTTCCTCAACACGCCCGGAGGCGCCTCACCGATCCATGATCTATGGCGCGAGGGGCGGCTCGTGCGCGTGAATGGCAATCGCGGCGTGATCGCGCTCTCCGAGCCCGCCACGTTCGGCGCCACGACATTCGACGCGGGCGACGTCTCGGACTACCTGCGCCGCGGACGCGTTCCGCCGAGGGCACGCGTCCGGGACCCGTTGGGGAGCGCGTCCGGGGCGCTGGCCTACGACTTCGATCTGGCGCCGGGGGCGTCGGCGGAGGTGAGCCTGCTGTTGCCGCTCCATCGGATCCCTTCCCCCCTGCCGATGCCGGCGAACCCGGCACGTGAGGTCGAGGCCTGGCGGGCCCGATGCGCCGCGGGCTGGAGAGCGCTCCTCGACCGCGTGGACATCGAGCTTCCTCCCTCGGCGGCGGCCGTCGCGGATGCCGTGCGCAGCCAGCTCGCCTACATCCTCATCAACCGGGACGGGGCCGCGATCCAACCAGGCTCGCGCGCCTACGAGCGCTCGTGGATCCGGGACGGCTCGCTCACGTCGTCGGCGCTGTTGCGGATGGGTCACGCCGAGACCGTGCGAGAATTCATCGAGTGGTTTGCGCCCTACCAGTACGAGAACGGCAAGATCCCCTGCTGCGTGGACCAACGCGGGGCGGATCCTGTCCCCGAGCACGACAGCCACGGGGAGTTCATCTTCCTGGTGGCGGAATACCACCGCTACACGGGGGACCGCGGTCTCGTCGAGCGCTTCTGGCCAGGCGTCCAGCGGGCGGCCATGTTTCTGGACTCGCTGCGGCAGCAGCGGC
>JBBTLZ010000046.1:0-6966 GCA_038068435.1 Candidatus Eiseniibacteriota bacterium
AGTGCGGCGAAGGTCCGGGCGGTGGCGTCAGCCGGGCTCGCCTGGGCGGAGTCGAAGGAACTCCCGAGCACGGTGCGCGTGGTCGCGGACGTCGATCCGGTGGAGGTGTTGTAGCGTCCGTTGGTCTACTTCACCACCAGCGCGTCCCAGTCCTCGCGCACCGCGCGCGCGTAGGCGTCGGGCTCCCCGAGCCGCGCGATCAGCTTCGCGAAGCGGGCATCACCCGGAGCGAGCGCCGCCGCGCGCTCGAGTGCGGCGCGGGCGTCGGCGGCACGGCCGAGCCCCGAGAGCACGATGCCGTAGCAGCCCCAGTAGTCGGCGCGGCCGGGCTCGACCGTGAGGAGCCGCTCCAGCTCCGGGGCCGCCGCCTCCGGATGCCGCGCCAGCACCAGCGCGTCGACGAGCGCGAAGCGGTAGTTGGTCTTGTCGGGCCGCGACCGGGTGGCGATCCCGAATCGCTGCACGGCCTCCTCGTAGCGCCCCTCGTCCATGGCGAACAGCCCAAGCTGATACTGGGCGGTGTTGTTGCCGGGATAGACCGCGACCGAGCGCTCGAACCAATCACGCGCGCGATCCTTCTGACCATGCGTGAGGTACCAGTAGCCGACCGTCATCTCGGGGCGCCCGCGGGAGAGCGGGAGCGTGGCGTAGCGCTCCAGCGACCGGCCGGCCGAGGTGTTGATGGCCACCCACGCGCCGGTGTGGAAGAGCGAGACGACGGTGGCGAGCGCCAGCAGCCGCTGCGTCACGGTCGGGCTCATCGGCGTCGAGGCGATGCAATGGATGGCCGCCGCGGTGTAGAGCAGCGCGAACGGTGCGAACAGGTCCCAGTCGCGGGGGATGCCCTGGATCGAGTCCCCGTAGAGCCACGAGGCGGCGAAGGCGGGCAGCGCGGCGGCGAGGAGGAAGAGGAGCCGGGCGTCCCTGGGGCGCCGCGCGATCAGGCGGTGGAGCATCGCCGGCACGAACAGGAACCCCGCGAAGGGTCCCATCAGCAGCTGGAACGAGAAGAAGTCCCGGAGGTGGGCCCCCGAGACGAGGTAGGTGAGCGTGTGGTCGGTCGCCTCACCGCGCATGACCAGGTCCCACATGTAGCGGAAGCCTTCCGTGGCGCTGAAGCCGCCGAGCGCGGCGAGCCCGGTCTGGAGGCCGAGCACGATTACGACCGTGGCGAGCGAGTCGCGGAGCGCGGCCTTGCGCGTGGCGGGCCACAGGATCCCCCACGCGGCCAGCACGGCGAGCGAGGGCAGCAGCACCAGCCCCGAGAAGTTGAGGCCGATCGCCGCGGCCAGCGCGAGCGAGGCGAGGACGAGCGGTACCCGTCCGCGCAGGTAGGCGAGGCCGGCCCAGAGGAAGAGGACGAAGGCGAGCGCGAACCAGGTGTAGTTCTCGACGTAGCCGAAGAAGAGCTGCATGTAGCCCTGCGCGAGCAGGAGTGCGGCGGCGGCGGTCACGGAGGTGACCATCCCCGCGGTCACGCCCGCGCGGCCGTCGGCACCGTCGGGCTTCCACACCAGCTGCCGCGCGAGGGCGATCGCCACCGGCACGAACAGGGCGCCGGCCACGACGCTGTTGAGCGCCACCGTGTCGTAGGCCACCTCCTGCGGGCTGCGGCCCGGCGCCTCGAAGAGCCGGCGCGTCCACTCGTAGACGTGGTGGTGCAGCACCAGCGAGAGCGGCTGGCGCGGATGTGACTGCTCGCCGAGCGGCAGGTTGTGGCTCAGCGGTCCCGAGTCGCCGAGCAGCGTGTGCCGGATACGGAACATCCAGAAGACCACGAATGCCAGCGCGCCCAGCACCAGCGGGACGACCACGCGCGCGGCGGCAGCGGTGTCGCGGGCGGGAGGGGTGAGCGACGCGGTCCGCCGCAGGCGGGCATCGATCGCGAGTGCCGCGGCGACGGTCGTGGCCAGGGCCACGCCCAGCACGATCGGCGGGAAGAAGCCGTAGAAATGGGCGCCCCAGAGGACGCCTTTCAGGACGGTGGCGCCGAGCACGTGGCTGGTGACGACCACGACGCTCAGCGCCACCACGACCACCGCGTAGTAGCGTTCGGCGCGCATAAGGCGCCCCACCATGCGGCAGGGCGCGCGGCCGATCCAAGCCCGAAGTGAGAGGGGGGCGGTCGCGCCCCGCCGCCAGCCGCCCCGCGGTCGCGCCCCATCCCGCCGACGTTCCGGGGGCGGCGCGATCCCGCCACATCGTCGCGCCGCGGACGCAGGCGCGCGGCGTTGTCAGGCTCTCGCAATGGGCTTGCGGTTCAAGGCTTTGCCCTTGACGCTGCGGGGTTTGCGGGACAAGATTCGGCGCGCTCTCACCCTCCCGCTCGACCTCCTGGACTGGCATCCTTCCCGCATCAGAAAGCCCACGACATGCCCGTGAACCCTGCCCAGCCACGCCGACTCGCGCCCAACTCCGGAGCCCAGAACCCAGGGGTGGCGGAGGCGTCGGGCGTGCGTCCGGTCACCTTCGAGTCGATCCGCGAGCATCCGCGGGTCAAGATCTACGTGCGCAAGGCCGACGAGGCGCTGGCCGAGATCGGCTACACCGAGCACGGCGAGCGGCACGTGGGGCTGGTCGCCCACATCGCCTACAACATCCTCAAGCGCCTCGGACATCCCGAGCGCGAGGCGGAGCTGGCGGCGATCGCCGGCTACCTGCACGACATCGGCAACGCGGTGAACCGCGACCATCACGCCCAGACGTCGGCGGTGATGGCCATGCAGCTGCTGGGCGCGATGGGGATGCCGGACCTCGAGATCGTCCAGGTGATGGGGGCGATCGGCAACCATCACGAGAACGACGGCGACCCGGTGAGCGCGGTGGCGGCGGCGGTGATCCTGGCCGACAAGAGCGACGTGCACCGCACGCGCGTGCGCAACCCGGACATGATCCGGTTCGACATCCACGACCGCGTCAACTACGCCGTCGAGAAGAGCTTCCTCAACGTGGACGAGGCCGCCAAGAAGATCACGCTGGAGCTGATGATCGACACGGCGATCTCGCAGGTGATGGAATACTTCGAGATCTTCATGACCCGCATGGTGGCGTCACGCAAGGCGGCCAAGTACCTCGAGACCTCGTTCGGCCTCACCGTCAACGGGAACCGCCTGACGTAGCGGACGGCTCGACGCCGTCGCGCTGGAACGCGGAGGATCGGTTGAGATTCGATCGCATGGCACTGGGCGCCGGCGCCGCCGTGCTGCTCGCCGCCACGACGGCGGCTGTGGCGCTGGCGCGCAACCCGCACTGCTCGGGTGGCATCCTGTACGTCACCCAGGGGATGCGCGACAAGGACAAGGGCGACGCCGAGAGCTACAGCCGCCAGATGAACAAGGCGGTGGTCGAGCTGGAGCAGTGCACGACCCAGGACGCGGACGACTTCGAAGCGCTCGGTTATCTCGGCTGGGCCTACGCCGAGCTGGACAGCGCCGGCCCCGCGGGTCGCGCGTTCGCGGCCGCCATCAAGGGCCTGACGGCCAAGGGCGACAAGAAGAAGTCCGACTGGGCGACCAGCAACCGGAACTCCTACTGGGCCCGCTCCTTCAACGAAGGGATCAACCACATCCAGAACGCGCAACAGGCGTATGCCGAGTTCAGCAAGCCGCCCGCCGACGAGACCGAGACCACGCTCAAGGGCGAGGCCGAGCGGCACTACCAGGAGGCGCTCGTCAGCCTCAGGCGCGCGTCGCTGCTCAAGCCGGGCGATCCGCAGACCCTGCGCAACCTGGGCTCGGTCCACGCGTTCATGGAGGAGTTCCAGAAGGCCGAGGCCGTGTTCCAGGACGGGCTCAAGCAGGCGCCGGGCGACAGCTCGCTCGCCTACGCCCTCAAGGCGGTGCGCGTGAACTACGCGCGCAGCCTGGTGGACGCGAAGAAGTACGACGAGGCGATCGCCTACTTCGGCGATCTGCTGAAGAGCGAGCCGAACAACTGGGACCACTACCTGTCGATCGGCGACGCCTACTTCCGCCGCGCGCAGGGCGAGCAGGGTGAGGCGCGCAGTGCCGACTTCAAGCGGGCGGGCGACGGCTATGCCCGGGCCGGCGAGCTCAAGCCGGGCGACGCCGATCTGCCGTTCAACGCCGCGCTCGCCTATCAGAACGCCGGCGTGTGGGACAAGGCCGAGGCCCAGTGGCGGCTGGCGGTCAAGCTGCGCCCGGACGACGTCGAGGCGCTCTCGTCGCTGGGCGTGGTGCTGGCCGAGCAGAAGAAGTTCGACGAGGCGATCCGGACGCTGCACGGGGCGGTGGGGCTCAAGCCGCAGGACAAGAACCTCCACCGGCAGTTCGGCGCCATCTACACCAAGGCCGGCAACAACGGAAAGGCCACCGAGGAGCTGATGGTGTATCTGGCCATGCAGAACGGCCAGCCGGTGGCCGACCCGGTGGCGGCGGCGAAGGCGGCGCGCGAGGGGAGTGCGGCCGCCCGGACGCTCGCGAGCGACGGGAACCCGGACCAGGTGATCTCCTGGGTGGCCGACCAGGACTCCTACGAGACCTGGTTCTACTGGGCGAAGAAGCGCGCCTACGCGTTCAAGGCCGGCTCGCTCGTGACCAAGTCGGACTGGAGCGTGGCCGACACCTCGGTCCCCTCCGCCGGCAGCGGCAAGAAGTAGCCCGCAGCGAGGCAGCGTGATGAGCGGCGGCCCCTCCGGTCACGGTCCGGAGGCGGCCGCCGTGCCTTTTCAGGCGAGGAGGCCCGCATGAGCGACCCCCTCTCCGGCGCCACGGTCGCGGTACTCGGCTTCGGCAACCAGGGCGAGGCGCAGGCCCTGAACCTGCGCGACTCCGGCGTCGCGGTGGTGGTGGGCGCGCGGGCCGGCGGCGGCGGCGAGGCACGCGCCCGCGGGCACGGCTTCGAGACCCTCCCGCTCGCCGAGGCCGCGCGGCGCGCGGGCGTGTGCGCCGTGCTCCTGCCCGACGAGGCGGCGCCGGCGCTGTGGCCGCAGATCGCGCCGTCGCTGCGGCCGGACGCGGGCCTCGTGTTCGCCCACGGCTTCACCCTGCTCTACGCCGACCTCGCCTTCCCCCCGGGCGCCGACGTCGTCCTCGTCTCGCCGACCGGGCCGGGCCGCGTGCTGCGCGAGGTGTACGCGCGCGGGGAGGGGCTCCCGGCCTACCTGGCCGTCCATCGCGACGGGAGCGGGAAGGCCTGGGCCCTGGCCGAGCGTTACGCCGCGGCACTCGGCTGCCATCGCGCCCGGCTCTGGCGCACCACCGTGCGCGAGGAGACCGAGGTGGATCTCTTCGGCGAGCAGGCGGTGCTGTGCGGGGGCATGAACGCGCTGGTGACGACGGCGTTCGAGGTGCTGGTGGCGAAGGGCTACTCGCCCGAGATCGCCTACCTCGAGTGCGTCCACCAGCTCAAGTACCTGGCCGACCTGCTGCACGAGCGCGGGGTCGCCGGCATGCGGCGGGGCATCAGCGGGACGGCGCTGTTCGGCGACGTGACGCGCGGGCCTCGGGTGGTGGGCGAGGCCGCGCGCGCGGCGATGGCGGCGCTGCTGGACGAGATCCGCAGCGGCGCCTTCGCGCGCGAGTGGGCCGACGAGGTCGCCCGCGGGCGTCCGGTCCTCGACGCCGAGGTGACGCGCGCGGCCGGGCACCCGATCGAGGAGGCCAGGCGACGGGCCCTCGGGGGCGGTCCGGGCCCCGGCGAGCCGCCGGGAGAATCGCGCAAGGCCTTGTCCAAAAACTGATTGACAGGTTTTGAAAGCGGGCGTTAGCCTCCCGGGCATCGTGCTGGCCTCGGAGCGCGGGGCGCTCCCCCGTCACGGCGGCACCAGGAGGGCGAGATGACCAAGGCGGATATCGTCGATCAGATTGCCGAGCGCACCGGCCTGACCAAGAAGGACGTGGCGGAGACGGTGGATAACTTCCTCAATGCGGTGGCGCGTGCTCTCGCCAACGGCCATCACATCGAGATCCGCGGCTTCGGGACCTTCCGGGTCAAGGACCGCAAGTCGCGCATCGCTCGCAATCCCCGCACCGGTGAGGCGGTCCCGGTGCCCCCGCGCAAGGTGCCGGTGTTCAAGGTGTCCAAGGAACTCAAGGACATGGTGGCGCAGGGATAGCCTCCGGCACCAAAAGGATCACGGGGTGAGGTCCTCGTCGGGACCTCACCCCGTGGTGTCTTCTCAAGCCGGGGGGGCGCCGCGCTCAGTTCCGGCTGTTGCGGATCAGGATCATTCGCAGCAGCTGGAGCGCCGCCATGGCGGCCGCCGCGACGTAGGTGAGCGCCGCCGCGTCGAGCACCTGCTTGGCCTGCGCCACCTCCTGCGGCATCACGGCACCACTCTCGGTGAGCTGTACCAGCGCGCGCTTCGAGGCGTTGAACTCCACCGGCAGCGTGACGAGCTGGAACAGCACCGCCCCGGTGAACAGCATGATGCCCAGGTCCATCAGCCAGAGGCCGGTGGTACCGCGCACGAAGAAGATGCCGATGAAGAAGAGCGGGAACGCCGCGAGGCTGCCGAACTGGGCGACCGGCGCCACCGCCGAGCGGATGGCGAGCGGTACATAGCCCTGGGCGTGCTGCAGCACGTGGCCCACCTCGTGGGCGGCGACGGCGATCGACGAGATCGAGTCGCCCCCGTAGATCGGCTGGGAGAGACGCACCTTCTTCACCCGCGGGTCGTAGTGGTCGCTCAACATACCGCCCACCTCCTCGACCGCGACGTCGGAGACGCCGTTGCGCGTCATGATGGCGAGCGCCATCTCGCGCCCGGTGCGGCCGTTCGCCGCGCGCACCCGCGAGAACTTCCGATAGGTGTGCTGCACCTTCCACTGCGCCCACATCGCGAAGATGAGGGCCGGGATCAGGATCATGTAGGTCGGGTCGAAGCCGAACAGGAACGGCATCGTGGAACACTCCTCCTGGGATCGCGCCGGGTCACCCGGCCGGGTCACGCGCGGGTCGCGAGAGCCGCCATTAAGATGCGGCCCACCCCGAACGGCGTATAGC
>JBBTLZ010000046.1:7066-14365 GCA_038068435.1 Candidatus Eiseniibacteriota bacterium
GTCTACGGCGACGACCCCACCGTCCAGGAGCTGGAGCGCCGGGTGGCTTCCCTCGCCGGCATGGAGGCCGCCCTTTACGTGCCGAGCGGCGCGATGGGGAACCAGCTCGCCGTCCACAGCAACACCCAGCGCGGCGAGGAGGTGCTGCTCGAGGCCCACTCGCACATCTACATCAACGAACAGGGTGGCATCGGGGCGCTCTCCGGATGCCTCGCCCACCCGCTCCCCGGCGAGCGCGGCGCCATCGACCCGGCCGCGGTGGCCGCGGCGGTGCGCGATCCCGCTGACGACCACGTGGCGCGCGTCTCGCTGCTGTGCCTCGAGAACACGCACAACCGGCACGGCGGGGTCATCCTGCCGCTCGAAAAGCTCCAGGTACTCGCCGACGCGGCGCACGCGCAAGGCCTCAAGGTGCACCTGGACGGCGCGCGGCTCTGGAACGCCAGCGTTGCGTCCGGTGTTCCCATCCGCGACTGGGCGGCGCGCGTCGACAGCCTCATGATGTGCTTCTCCAAGGGTCTCGGGGCGCCGATCGGCTCCATCCTGATCGGTTCTGCCGACTTCATCCGCCGGGCCCGCCGCACGCGCAAGCAGTGGGGCGGCGGCATGCGGCAGGTCGGCATCCTCGCCGCCGCCTGCCTGCACGCGCTCGACCATCACGTCGAGCGCCTCGCCGACGACCACCGCCGCGCGCGGCGTCTGGCCGCCGGGCTGCGCACCGCGCCGGGCGTGCACGTCGCGGAGCCCGAGACCAACATCGTGATGGTCGAGCTGCGGCACGCCGCGCTCGACCGCGAGGCACTGCTGCGCGGGCTCGACGCGCGCGGCGTGTGGATGGGACCCTCGGGTCCACGGCGCATCCGCGCGCTCACGCACCTCGACGTGGACGACGCCGGCATCGAGCGCGCCATCGCCGCCTTCCAGGCGCTCGTGAGCGAGACCCTCCCCTCCACGGCCGGGCGCAGCGCGTGAACTCGACCGCCGGTTCGAGGCCCGGTGGGGTCGAGCGAGGAGTGGGGCGAGAGCGTAGCGACGGGGACCCGCGACGAGTACGGCCCCACCGGGCCTCGCACCGGAACCGCGCCCGGCACGCGGTGGCCGGCCACGGGGTCGCGTGCTAACGTGCGCCGGCTTTTCCGGACTGGGTCCACCGGCCGCGACGGCGGAAGGACAGGCGTGACGCGAGCGCATCCCTCCGGGAGCGGAGGCACCTTGTTCCTCGTGGCCACACCGATCGGCAACCTCGAGGACATGACGCAGCGCGCGGTGCGCGTGCTGGGCGAGGTGCAGGTGGTGGCGGCCGAGGACACGCGTCGCACCCGGCGCCTGCTCGAGCACTTCGGTCTCGGGACGCCCGTCGTCAGCCTGTTCGAGCACAACGAGCGTGCCCGCATCCCGGGGCTGCTGCGGCGTCTGGAGGGCGGCGAGAGCGTGGCGGTGGTGACCGACGCGGGCTCGCCGGGGGTGTCCGATCCGGGCTACCCGCTGGTGCGGGCGGCGGTCGCGGCGGGGTTCAGGGTCGAGAGCGTGCCGGGGCCGAGCGCGGTGATCGCCGCACTCCAGATCAGCGGCCTGCCCACCGACGCCTTCCTGTTCGTGGGGTTCCTGCCCCCGAAGGGCGCGGCGCGCCGCCGGCGGCTGGAGGAGCTGTACCAACGCCGCGAGACGATCGTCGCCTTCGAGTCGCCGCACCGCATCGACAGCTGCCTTGCCGACCTCGAGACGGTGTGGGGCGAGCGGCCGATGGCGCTGGCGCGTGAGCTCACCAAGCTCCACGAACAGGTCCTGCGGGGCACACCGCGCGAGGTGCGCGCGGCGCTGAGCGCCGGGCAACGACGGGGGGAGATCGTGCTGGTGCTGGGTGGCCGGCTGCGGGCGCGGAAGGGATCCGCCGCGGACGGCGGCGACTCCGGGGACCAGGACGCATGAACGCGCACCCGGTGGCCCCGAGGGCTGGATCGTCCGGCGGCGACGTGGGCGAGCGTGTGGGCATCAAGCAGCGGCTGGCACGCGCGGCCCAGGGCGTCCTGGAGCCGGTGGCGGGGCTGCTCGCACGCGCCGGCGTGCGCGCCGACATCCTGAGCGTCCTCGGGCTGGCGCTCAGCCTCGGGGCCGCGCTCGCCTTCTTCGAAGGCTGGTTCCGCTGGGGCGCCGGGCTCGCCGCGCTCGCCGGGCTCTGCGACCTGCTCGACGGACAGGTGGCGCGCCGGGCCGGACGCGTTTCGCGCTTCGGCGCGTTCCTCGACTCGACCCTCGACCGCTTCAGCGAGGGCGCGGTCCTCATCGGGCTCGCCGGCTTCTACATCAGCGGCCTGGTGAAGCTGGCGCTGGACCCGACGCTGGTGGCGGCACAGATCTCGCGCGGGCTCGAGCCCCGCACCTGGGCCGCGGTGGCCCTCACGGCGGTGGTGGCGCTGGTGGCGTCCTTCATGGTGTCCTACACCCGCGCCCGGGCCGAGGGCCTGGGCCTGGAGTGCAAGGTCGGCTGGTTCGAGCGCCCCGAGCGTCTGGTGCTGGTGATCGTCGCCGGGCTGTTCGGGGTCGGGCCGGTGATGCCGGCGGCCCTGCTGCTGCTCGTCATCCTGTCGTTCTCGACGGTGGCCCAACGGGTCGCCCACGTCTGGAAGAACACCCGCGCCGCGGGACGTGATTCATAAGGAGGCTGTCGGTATGGGCAAGGTTCGCGTGGCGGTCATCGGCGTGGGGAACTGCGCCTCGTCGTTCATCCAGGGACTCCACTACTACCGGAACGCGAAGGAGACCGGGCGCGTCCCGGGGCTGATGCACGTGAACCTGGGCGGCTACCACATCCGCGACGTCGAGATCGTGGCGGCCATCGACATCGACAAGAACAAGGTCGGCAAGGACGTGGCCGACGCCATCTTCACCTGGCCCAACAACACCTTCGCGTTCACGAAGGTGCCGCGCTCGCGCGTCGTCGTGCAGCGCGGGATGACCCACGACGGGCTCGGCAAGTACCTCTCGAAGATCATCCAGAAGGCGCCGGGCTCGACGGTGGACATCGTCAAGCTGCTGCGCGACACCCGCACCGACGTGGTGGTGAACTACCTGCCGGTGGGCTCGGAAGAGGCCACCAAGTGGTATGTCGAGCAGGTGCTCGAGGCGGGCTGCGCGTTCGTCAACTGCATCCCGGTGTTCATCGCCCGCGAGCAGTACTGGCAGCAGCGCTTCGAGAAGAAGGGCCTGCCGGTGATCGGCGACGACATCAAGTCGCAGGTCGGCGCCACCATCACCCACCGCGTGCTCACCAGCCTGTTCAACGACCGCGGCGTGCGCATCGACCGCACCTACCAGCTCAACTTCGGCGGCAACACCGACTTCCTCAACATGCTCGAGCGCGAGCGGCTCGAGTCGAAGAAGATCTCCAAGACCTCGGCGGTCACGAGCCTGATCCCCTATCCGATGGACGAGGACAACGTGCACGTGGGCCCGAGCGACTACGTGCCGTGGCTCAAGGACCGCAAGTGGTGCCACATCCGGATGGAGGGCACCACCTTCGGCGACGTGCCGCTGAATCTCGAGCTGAAGCTCGAGGTATGGGACTCGCCCAACTCGGCGGGCATCGTCATCGACGCGGTGCGCTGTGCCAAGCTGGGGCTCGACCACGGGCTCAAGGGCGCGCTGATCGGCCCCTCGTCCTACTTCAAGAAGTCGCCGCCCCACCAGTTCCCCGACGATTTCTGCCACGCGATGACCGAGGCCTTCATCGCCGACCCGCGCGGCACCGAGCAGAAGCTGCGGGTACTGGTCGCCGAGCGCGCGGGCGCGAAGCGCGGGGCCACGAAACGCTCCGCCGCGAAGCGCTCGGGCGGGAAGCGTGGCGGGGCGAAGGCCGCCGCTGCCCCCGCGGCCCCGGTCTCGACCAACGGAGCCGGCGGGTCGGGCGGCCGCGCCGCGCGGCGTCCCGCCGCCGCCCGCAACGGGCGTGCGCCCGGCGCGAAGAAGCGCGCGCCCGCGCGGGCGCGGTAGGCGGCGAAGAGGTGGCGCGGGTGCCCCGCCCACGCAGCCGGTGAGCGCCGCCGCCGCCCCCATGCCCGGGTTGTTCGTCACCTTCGAGGGCGGCGAGGGCTCGGGCAAGAGCACGCAGATCGCGCGCCTCGCCGTGCGCCTGCGCGGGCGCGGCGTGGAGCCCGTGATCACGCGCGAGCCGGGCGGCACGCCGCTCGCCGAGGGCATCCGGGTACTGCTGCTGGATGCCGGCCACCCGCCGGGGGCACTCGCCGAGGCATTCCTTATGGAGGCCGCGCGCGCCGAGCTGGTCGCCGGCGTCATCCGCCCGGCGCTCGCGGCCGGGCGCGTAGTGCTGTGCGACCGCTACGACGACTCGACGCTCGCCTACCAGGGGGCCGGGCGCGGGCTGGACGGCGCGATGCTGCGCGAGTGGAACCGCGCCGCCACCGGCGGCCTCACCCCCGGGCTCACGCTCCTCTTCGACCTCGACCCCGCCGCCGGCCTCGCGCGCCGCGCCGGCGCCGCGGGCGCTCCCAACCGCCTCGACCGCGAGCCGCCCGACTTCCACGCGCGCGTGCGCGCGCGATTCCTCGAGCTGGCGGCTGCCGAGCCCGCCCGCTTCGTGGTGCTGGACGCGTCGCTCCCGCCCGAGGCGCTCGAGGCGAAGGTCTGGGAGGCGGTCGAGCCGCGGCTCGCGGAGTGAGATGGGACGCACCGGGGGCGATGGAGGTCCGCGCGCCGCCTGGAACGCGCTACTCGCGCTGGCGCTGATCCGCGCCGCCACCGCGTTCATGCCCTCGATGTGGGCATGGGGTCTCAACGTCCAGCGTTTCGTGGCGCCGCTGCCCGGCTGGCTGCTCTGGCTCGCGATGGTGCTGGTGCTCATCCCCGCCGTCGGCGCCGGCGCGAACACCCGTCTCGAGCGGGCCGGGGACGGCCTGCTCGGCGGCGCGTGGACGCCGTGGCTGGTGGCGCTGGCCGCGGCCGCCCTGGTCTGGAGCCTTCCCGACCGGACGTGGTTCACGGGCGACTTCCTGCTGCGACAGGGCGCGGCTGAGACCGGAGCCTTCCCCGCCATCTTCACCCAGTCGCTCCCGCTCGAGCGGTTCCTGAATCAGGTGCTCCCGCGACTCTTCGGGACCTTCTCGCGGCTCGACCCGAACGTCGCCTCGCGCACCATCGAAGCGCTGGCCGCCGCGGCGCTGGGGGTCGTCTCCGTGAGGCTCGCGCGGGAGTGGGGGCTCGCCGGGAGCGCGGCGGCGGTCGCCGCCGGGACCATCCTCTTCGGCGGCTACCTGAGCTTCTTCACCGGGCTCGGGAAGCCCGCCTCGGTGCTCTGCGTGCTGACCGCATCGTCGCTCCTCGGGGCGACGCGCCTCGTCAGATCCGGGCGCGGCGGCATGCTGCTCGGGCTCGCGCTCGCCGTCGCGTTCCTGACCCACCGCTCGGCGCTGGCGATCGCCCCGCTCTGGATCGCGGCGCTGATCCTCGCCGGCCGGGCCCACCACGGCGCGGGCGGCCGGACGCGGTTCGAGCTGGCGGTGGCCGCGGGGCTCCCCCTGCTCGCCGGGCTGATCGCGGCGCCCCTCCTGCTGAGGATCATCCGCGAGTTCGACCTGCCGCGGCACGTGCTGCCATCAGGGGCCCACGGCGCCGGGATCATGGCTGCCGCCTTCGCCCCGCTGCACCTGATCGACCTCGCGAGCCTGCTGCTCTTCTATACCCCCGCGCTCGTCACGGCCGCGGCGCTCCTCATGGCGCCCGGGCCGCGCGGGAAGGCGGGCGCGGAGCAGCGCCTGCCCGTGGTGCTCGCGCTCTCCTTCGTCCCGCTCCTGCTCTTCATCCATCCGATCCAGGGGGTCTTCCGCGACCTCGAGGTGTTCGCGCCCGCGGGTGTGGCGTGCGCTCTGCTCGCGGCGCGGGTCGTGGGGGAGGCGCTGCAGAGCCGCCGGCTGCCGGCGTGGCTCGCGCCGGCGCTGCTGGCCTCGGTGGTGGCCCCGGCGCTCCAGTGGCTCCTCCACTTCCACGATCCCGCCCTCGGGTTCGCGCGCGCGCGCGCGATCGCGCTCGAGGCCCCGGCGCGGCCGGAGGTCGAGCGGGCCCGGCTGTGGGACGTGCTCGCCTACCGCGCGTTCCGCGACCGCCAGTGGGATCGTGCGGTCGAGGCGTCCGAGCAGGCCGTGCGCTACGCGCCGCACCCGCGCGCCGTCACCATGCTGGCGATCGCGCGCACCTACTCCGGCGACTACCGGGGCGCCGAGTCGCTCTACGTGGAGCTGGCGCGGCGCTTCCCCGAAGACCCGCTGGCGTGGCTGGGCCTCGGCGGGGTGTCGCTGCGTCTCGGGGACAGCCTGTGGTCCGCGCGGGCGCTGGCCAAGCTGGATGGTTACGCCCCGGAGAGCCGCGAGGCGCGGCTGATCCGCCGGCACCTGCGCGCGTTCCCCGAGACGTGGCCGACGACCGCGGAGTCCGCCGGCGGGAAGGGGGTCGTCGGGCGATGAGGCGCGGCGCCCGCGACCTGTGCCGGACCCTCCTGGCGCGGAGGTCTTGAAGCCAGCGGAGGAACGGCCGGTGGTGTGGAAGGGTGCCGGATGGTGCGGTCACGGCCGGCGCGCGAGGCCCATGGGCGATTTGTATTGACCGTCGCGGCAGCTCCGCTCTAGCGTTCCCCCCACGAACGACGCAGGCGCCACCCTCGCCTCGGCGCATCCGGCACGAATCCAAGCCATTGCGTCGTTCGCATCCGGGCCGTCCCCGGATCGGCCGCGACTGATCCCCTGCGCCGCGGTCCTTCCATTGCGTCCGGCATGTCCGCTGCACGATTGATCGCTCCACGGATCGGGGCGGCCCCCGGCAATCGCGGGCTCGACGTGGGGAGTGCCATGCCGATCAGACCGGAGCTTGCTCCGGAGCCGCAGCAATCGCCCCCGACATCCGGCGAAGCGCTGGCCGCGCTGGCCGCGCTGGCTCTGGGTCTCCGTTTCATCGCGCTCGCCGTCGTGGCCGGCTCCGGCGCGCTCCTGCTCCAGGCCGCGACCTCCCGCGCGTCGCTGGCGGCGGGAATCCTGGCCTCCGCGCTTCTCGGCCTGGCGCAATCCGCGCTCGCGCGCCGCCGGCCCGCTCTGCCCGGCGAGATGCTCGTGCTGGCCCAGGTGGCCGTGTGGATGTACCTCCTCCACATCTCGGGCGGGCAGCGTTCCCCGCTCTTCATCGGGCTCCTTCTGGAGGTGCCGCTCGCGGGGACCCTCTTCGGTCGCCGGGGCTGCGTGCTGGCCGGGGCTTCCGGCGCCGGGGCCTACCTCGCCTACGCCATGTTGATTCCCCTGC
>JBBTLZ010000047.1:0-4560 GCA_038068435.1 Candidatus Eiseniibacteriota bacterium
CGCGCCTGCACCGAGGCGATGCGCAGCGCGTGGCACTTCTTGCCGAGCAGGGCGTTGCCGCCGTAGCCCGAGCCGAACGACCAGATCTCGCGGGTCTCCGGGAAGTGGCAGATGTACTTGGTGGCGGCGTTGCACGGCCACGGCGAGTCGGCGGCGTTGTCCGCCAGGGGTGCGCCCACCGAGTGGAGGCCGCGCACGAACTCGCGGTCGGCCCCGAGCACGTCGAGCACGCGCGTGCCGACGCGCGCCATGAGGTGCATGTTGGCCACCACGTAGGGCGAGTCGGAGATCTCGACCCCGATCTTGGCGATCGGCGAGCCGATCGGACCCATGCTGTACGGGATCACGTACATCGTGCGGCCCTGCATGGCGCCGGTGAACAGCTTCGTCAGCGTCGCCTTCATCTCGGCGGGGTCGCGCCAGTTGTTGGTGGGACCGGCGTCGTCCCTGTCCCGCGAGCAGATGAAGGTGAACTCCTCGACCCGCGCGACGTCGGCGGGATCCGAACGCACCAGGATGCTGTTCGGACGCCGCTCCCGGTCCAGCCACATCGCCGTGCCGGCGTGCACCATCAGGCGCAGCATCGTCTGGTATTCGTGCTCCGAGCCGTCGCACCACACCACCTTCTCCGGCCGGCACAGGCCCGCCGTCGCATCCACCCAGGCTTTGAGCTCTCTATGGTTCGTCATGGCGTCCGCCTTCGCAGGCGTTTCCTTGATTCCGGTGGGAGCTTCGGGCGCCGCGGGGCAGGCAGGGCGCCGGTACGCCCTCCCCCGCGGGGCGAGGAGTGCCGGCAGGATAGATGGGGGCGGCCGCTGAGTTCAAGCGGGCCCGGCGTGCCGCGGGGACCATGCCGCAGGCGGCGGCGACGGCGCCGCGACGGCCGCGGCTGACGCCGCCGCGCGGCGATCGCGACGCCGACGGCTTGCGCCGCGGGTCGGCGTGGCGCATCCTAGGCGCGGTCGTCCGCTCCACCGTCACCAGGAGTCACGCCGTGGCCGGTCGCAGGACCGCGCGCCTGCGGGCGCGCAAACGAGCATCCACAGGCGCACGGTCGAAGCGCCGCGGCGCCGCGCGCAAGGCAGCCCCGCGGGCCGCGAAGCGGCGCACCGCGGGCCGGCGCTCTCCGAACTCGCGCGCCGCGAAGCCGGCTTCCGCGCGCGCCGCGCGCACGGCGTCGCCCCGCTCTCGGCGCACCGCGGTGCGACCCTCTCCTCCTGCCCGCGTCCCGAGCGACATCGGCCTCGTGGTGCAACACATGGACTACACGAGCCACGACCTCGCGGCGGTGAAGCGCTTCTACACCGAGGTGCTCGGCTTCACGGCATCCCACCGCGACCCGAAGTTCGACTACCTCTATGTCCGGACCGGCCCCAGCTCGAGTCTGGGCTTCATGGCGCCGCTGCCCGGACCGCCCGAGCAGTGGCGGCCGCCGCGCGAGCCCTCGATCTACCTGATCGTCGAGGACGTGGACCGCGCTCATCGGGCGCTGGTCGCGAAGGGCGTGGCGTTCGAGCAGGGCCCCGCCGACATGCCCTGGGGCCATCGGACGGCGGTGCTGCGCGATCCCGAGGGACGGTTGCTGTGCCTGGCGCAGCCGATCACGCGGTGACCGCGAGCCGGCCGCGGCGGGCGACGACGGAGAACGGAACCATGAGCAGCCGTGCCGAGCGACTCTTCCAGCTGGGGCAGAGCGTCTGGCTCGACTTCATCCGCCGCGGTCACCTGGTCTCGGGCGAGTTCGACCGCCTGGTGCGCGAGCAGGGCGTGGTGGGGGTGACCTCGAATCCCACCATCTTCCAGCTCGCCATCGCCGAGAGCGCCGACTACGACGAGGCTCTGGGCACGCGCGTGGGCCAGGGTCTCTCAGGGGCGGCGCTGTTCGAGGCGCTGGCGGTCGAGGACATCCAGATGGCGTGCGACCGCCTGATGGGCGTGTGGGAGCGCACCGGGGGCCGCGACGGCCGGGTCAGCATCGAGGTGAGCCCCCGGCTCGCCCACGAGACGGCCGCCACGATCGAGGAGGGGCGGCGTCTCCACCGCGCGGTGGCGAGGGCGAACGTTTTGATCAAGGTGCCAGCGACGCCCGCGGGCCTGCCGGCGGTCACCGCGCTCATCGCCGACGGCATCAGCGTCAACGTCACCCTCATCTTCTCGCTGGCGCGCTACGCCCAGGTGATGGACGCCTGGCTCTCGGGCCTCGAGCGGCGCGCCGCCGCGGGCCAGCCGCTCACCGGCGTGTTCTCGGTCGCGTCGTTCTTCGTCTCGCGGGTGGACAACAAGGTGGACGCGGCGATCGAGAAGGCGCTGACTGCGCTCCCAGCCGGTGCCGGCGCCCGCGCCGAGCTCGAGTCGTTCCGCGGACGGGCGGCGGTCGCCAACGCGCGGCTGGCGTATGCCGCCTTCAAGGAGGTGTGCGGCTCGCCGCGCTTCGCGGCGCTGCGCGCGCGGGGCGCTCAGGTGCAGCGGCCGCTGTGGGCCTCGACCAGCACCAAGAACCCCGCCTACCCGGATACGCTCTACGTGGACGAGCTGATCGGCGCCGACACCGTCAACACCATGCCGCCCCAGACGCTCACGGCGTTCAACCATCACGGCCGGCCGGAGCTCACGATCGAGCGCGATCTCGAGGCGGCGCGCGCGCTGTTCGCGCGACTGCCGGCGCTCGGCGTGCCGGTGGAGACGCTCATCGACCAGCTCGAGCCCGAGGGCGTGGCGGCGTTCGCGAAGTCCTACGACGCGCTGCTCGCCACCCTCGAGACCCGGCGCCGCGAGGTCGCGGCCGCCCGCGGCGCGTGATCACCGCCACGCGCGGAGGGATCGGCGGCGGCTGAGCCGCCCGCGCGCCGCATGCGTCTCGCCCTCGGCCCTCACCTGGACGCCGCGGTCGAGGCCCGTCTTGCGGGTCTCGACGCCGACCGCCTGGTGGCGCGCCTGTGGCGGCGCGACCCCACGCTCTGGAGCGCCGATCCCGCCCGGCACGGCGCGATCGCGGGGCGGCTCGGCTGGCTCGCCCTCCCGGAGGCGATGGAGCGTGAGGTCGCGGCACTGCGCGAGTTCGCCGCCGGCGTCGTGGCGGAGGGCTTCACGCACGCGGTGCTGCTGGGCATGGGCGGCTCCAGCCTCGCCCCCGAGGTCCTGCGCCTCACCCTCGGTGTGCGGCCCGGCTTCCTCGCGCTGACCGTCCTCGACGACACCTCGCCGGCGGCGGTGGCGGTGGCCGCGGACGCGCACGACCCGGCGCGCACGCTGTTCATCGTCTCCTCCAAGTCGGGCTCGACCCTCGAGGTGGTCTCGTTCGAGCGCCATTTCTTCGCGTGGGCGCAGGCCGCCCGCGGCGACGGTGCCCCGCGCGCGTTCGTCGCCATCACCGACCCCGGCACGCCGCTCGAGCGGCTGGCGCGCGAGCGCGGCTATCGCCGGGTGTTCAGCGGCGCGCCGGACGTGGGCGGCCGCTACTCGGCCCTCTCCCCCTTCGGCCTCCTGCCCGCCGCCCTGATCGGCGCCGATCTCGACCGCCTGCTGGCCGGCGCGCGCGCGGAGCTGGCGCCGCTCGGCGCCGGGGGCGCGGCGCGCGAGGTCCCCGGCGTGCGGCTGGGTGCGGCACTCGGCGAGCTGGCGCTGCGCGGCCGGGGGAAGCTCACCCTGCTGCTCGACGCCCCGTTCGCGGCCTTCGGCGCGTGGGTGGAGCAGCTAATCGCGGAGAGCACCGGCAAGGAGGGCGAGGGCATCGTGCCGGTGGTCGAGGAATCCCTCGCGGCGCCCGACCTCTACGGCGAGGATCGCCTGTTCGCGGCGCTGGGCGGGTTCGCCGGCACGCCGGAGACGGCCGGCTCCATCGCCGCCCTCGAGTCCGCCGGGCACCCGGTGGTCGCGTGGGATCCGGGCGAGCACGGCCTGGGTGCGGAGTTCGTGCGCTGGGAGATCGCCACCGCCACCGCGGCGGCCATCCTCGGCGTGAATCCCTTCGACGAGCCGAACGTGACCGAGGCCAAGCAGGCAACGCAGTCCATGCTCGAGGGCTACCTGGTCTCGGGTCGCTTCCCCGCCGATCCCCCGGTCGCCGCCGCCCATGGACTCGAAGCGCATGCGCCGGCGGGCGTGGTGGCGGCGGTGCGTCCGCACCTCGCCGCCCCCGCCGATCCCGCGGCCTGGGTGCCGGCTCTGCTGGCGCTCGCGCGTCCGGGGGACTATCTCGCGCTGCTCGCCTACCTCCACCGCACCCCCGCGCGCCACCAGCGGCTGCAGCGCCTGCGCGAGCGGTTGCGCGCGGTCGGCCGGCTCGCCACCACGCTCGGTTACGGGCCCCGCTACCTCCACTCGACCGGCCAGCTCCACAAGGGGGGGCCCGCGAGCGGGATCTTCCTCCTGCTCACCGCCGACCCCGGCCCCGATCGGGGGATCCCGGACGAGCGGTTCGGTTTCGCGGTGCTGCACCGCGCGCAGGCCGAGGGCGACTACGCCGCACTCGAGCGCCGCGACCGCCGGCTGCTGCGCATCCACCTCGGTGCCGACGCCGAGGCGGGCCTCGACGCCCTGATCGCGGCGGTCGCGGCCGCC
>JBBTLZ010000048.1:0-1804 GCA_038068435.1 Candidatus Eiseniibacteriota bacterium
CTTTCCCGAGTGTCGCAAGTGCGAGGACGGGGTGCTGCTCCCGCTGTCGGACTACGGGCGCGACGGGGCGCCCATCACCTTCAAGGCCTGGGTGTGCAGCAACCCGAATTGCGGGTTCAACATCCGCATCGACAACGGCGAGATCAGCCTGGGGCGTGACATCGGTGTCTCGACCAAGTAGCCGCCCGCCCCCTGGCGCGGCCGCACGGACGAGATGGGGAGCGCCGGATTGATCAGGGCCATCGTCTTCGACCTCGACAACACGCTGACCGACTTCATGAAGATGAAGTCGGACGCCATCCATGCCGCCATCGACGGCATGATCGACGCGGGCCTCGATCTGCCGCGCGAGTTGGTGCGCTCCCGCATCGACGCGATCTACCAGGAGCAGGGCCTCGAGTACCAGCGGGTGTTCGACCAGCTGATCGAGAGCGAGCTGGGCCACATCGATCCCAAGATCCTCGCCTCGGGCATCGTCGCCTACCGGCGCGCACGCGAGTCCGCGCTGGTGCTCTACCCACACGTGCAGATGACGCTGCTCGAGCTGACCAAGCGCGGCATCCGGCTGGGCGTGGTCTCGGACGCGCCGCGCGCGCAGGTGTGGCTGCGGCTCTGCTCGCTCTCGCTGCAGCACGTGTTCGACGCGGTGGTGACGTTCGAGGACACCGGCGAGCGCAAGCCGAGCCCGGCGCCGTTCCGCGAGGTGCTGCGGCGGCTCGGCGCCGAGCCGCAGGCGTCGCTGATGATCGGGGACTGGGCCGAGCGCGACGTGGTGGGCGCGCGGAGCCTCGGCATGAAGACGGTGTTCGCGCGCTATGGCGACACCTTCGACACGAAGGAGTCCGGGGCCGACTTCGACATCGATGATGTGTTCGAGCTGGTGGCGATCGTGGACGAACTGAATGGGGCCGCCGGGGCCGGGCCCGCCCGCCGCGCCCCGGACATCCGCGTGAGGGAGGACGCATGAGCCAGAGCAAGGTGAAGGCATCGAAGGTCAAGGTGTACGCAGCGCCCGAGGGCACCAGCGCTCTCGACAGTCAGTTTCACGTCTACGTGTTCGACGTGTTCCACCAGTCCTTCGCCCCCGGCCGGTCGTTCGACACCGTCGAGAAGGCCGCCTCGTTCCAGCGCCACGTGCAGGAGCGCATCTACGCCGAGCAGGAGGCCATCCCCGAGCTGTTCGACCTGCCCTTCATCTCCAACGACCCCGACCTGGTCGCGCGCGTGACGCGCGAGCCCGAGTATCGGAACCGCCTGGTCAAGGAACTGGGCGCCGAAGCGCGCGGGCGCGCGCGCCGGCACTAGCCGCGTGACCCCCATGCTCGTCCTGGCCCTGGTCGCGTGGCTCGCCGCGTCGGCGCCGGACGCCGTCACACGCATCCCGGGCACGCAATTCCGCCTCGGGATGACCGAGAGCCAGCTGCAGGACCTGGGCGCGTTCCCCGAGGTCAAGGCCTCGGACGCGGCCGGTACGACGCCGCGCCAGGGCGATGCGAAGTTCTTCGGCGTTCCCTGCCGGGCGACCCTCTACTTCCGCGACGGACGTCTCGCGCGTGCGCGCTTCGAGGCGAAGGAGGTGGCGCCCCACGCGCTGGAATACATCGAAGGCCAGCTCCGCCGGTCGAAGATGTGGCGTGAGTGCATCCGCTTCGAGCCCGGCGATCACGTGTGTGACTGGCTCGGTGAGGTCAAGATCCACCTCGAGATCCAGAAGGACCGGCTGGACGCGCGGGTCGAGCCGCCCCCGCGGCCGTGGGAGGCCGAGGCCGATTCGGCACGCGCCGCGGCGGCGACCGCGGCCGCG
>JBBTLZ010000049.1:0-1321 GCA_038068435.1 Candidatus Eiseniibacteriota bacterium
TGCCGATCGCGAATGTCCCAGACCGAGGCGACCTGGATCTCGTCCAGCTCCTCCAGGGCGAGGTTGTGCTCCGGGTCCTGCTCGAGCGCCCTCGCGAGATTGAAGCGGTGGATGCTGCGGGAGAGGTCGGGATGCGTGCGGACCAGCGTCGCCCGCTCGAGGTACGCGTCGGAGGTCAAGCCGCCGGCCTGGCTCACGAGATCCGAGACCTTCATGCCCCGCCGCAGTTGGTACGTGCCCGGGCGGCCAACCACATCGCCGGAAATTGTCACCGTGTTCTTGCGGACATCCCCAATCCGGAAGACCTGCACGATGTCGCGGTCCACCAGCTCGGGATCGTTCGCGGGGTTGGCCAGAATCTCCTTGAGCGAAAGGTCCAGCGCCACCCGGTCCTGGCCCGCCAGCGAGTCCCGCTCGGAGAACGGGATGATGCGATCGATCTGAACGCGATCCAGCAGCGCCGTCGAGCGGATGCCTCCCGCTAGGCGCAACAGGTCGTGGAACCGCTCCTCGGGGCGCAGCTCGTAGACGGCCGGGCGGTGCACCTGGCCGGTGACCGCCACGGTCTTGCCGATGGGCGGCGCGAAGACCACGTCCCCGCTCTGGAGCCGCACGTCCTCGGCCTTGCTCCCGGTGAGGATGTAGCCGTACAGATCCACCCGCCGGTAGATCTCGTTGTGGCGGATGATCCGCACATCGCGCATCGAGCCGCTGGGCGTGGGCCCGCCGGCGTTGTAGAGGGCGTTGAGCACCGTGGACACCGACGAGATCGTGTAGCCGCCGGGCCGCACGACGTCGCCCAGGATGAAGACCTGGATGGTGCGCAGCTTCCCCAGGGTCACGTCCACGAACGTGGTGGGCCGGCGCGCCCGGATGCCGGAGTAGACGGTCGCCAGGCGGTCGGTGATGAGCCGCTTCGCCTGGGCGAGGGTGAGCCCGTTCAGCACCACCTGGCCGATGTCGGGCACCGTGATCGTGGCCTCGCGGCTCACGATTGCGGCGTGGGTGAGCTCGTTGTCGCCCCAGACCTGGACGATGACCTCGTCGCCGGGGCCGATCGGATAATCGGGGTCCACGGGCCCTGTGGCGAGCGGCTCAAACGTGGTCGGCGTGTAGCGGAATATCTCGTAGCCGAAGGGGAGCACGGGCATCGCGGCCGGCACGCGGCGCGCGATCTCCTTCGTGAACTCGGGCAGGTTCTCGGGGAGGAGCTCAAGGCGCGGCGGCGCCCCTTCCTTCGGAGTCTCGGGTGGCGTGCTGAGCGCCTCGCTCGGGGGCTGCGACGTGGCGGGCTGGGTCGGCTTTCCGGCGGTGCCGCCGG
>JBBTLZ010000050.1:0-2817 GCA_038068435.1 Candidatus Eiseniibacteriota bacterium
TATCGGATCTACTCTGCCTCCTACGACCTCGACGGCGACAAGTGCGGCGCCACGAATGCGAAGGTCTGTCTCAAGGATTGGGCGGCCAAGAAGAGCCACGCCTGGCTGGGCATCGAGTACAACAAGACCGTCCCGGGCGTGGTCACGGTCAAGGCGATTACGGCCAATAGCCCGGCCGCCACGGCGGGCTTCGAGGTCGGCGACGAACTGGTGGCCCTGAACGGCGCCTCGATGGCCGACAAGGAGGCCATGAAGAAGGCCAAGGGCGAGTGGAAGGTGGGCCAGGCGGTCACCTACACCATCAAGCGCAAGGGCGCCGAGCAGCAGCTTACGGCGACCCTCGCCGAGACGCCGGAGGAAGTCTTCGCCGCCATGCTGGGCCGGCACATGCTGGGGAGCCATGTCGCGATGACCACGGCGGCGGCCACCGAGACCAAGGCCCCCGAGGGCAAGGCAGCGAGCGCCGACAAGAAGTAGTGCGCGCTCGTAGCAACGCAATCCGGCCGGCGCCTGCGGGCGCCGGCCTGATTGCGTTGTGCTCGATTGGCCCCTACACGCTCTTCGCCAGCATCCTCGCCTTGTCCGTTCGCTCCCACGTGAACGACGGCTCGGTGCGCCCGAAGTGCCCGTAGGCCGCGGTCAGCCGGTAGATGGGTCGTCGCAGGTTGAGGTGCTTGATCAGCCCCGCCGGCGTCAGGTCGAAGTGCTTGCGCACCAGGTCCGTCAGTTTCGCGTCGCTCACCTTCCCGGTGCGCTTGCTGTCCACCATGATGCTCACCGGGTGCGGTATGCCGATGGCGTAGGCGATCTGCACCTCGCAGCGGTCGCACAGGCGGCTCGCCACCAGGTTCTTGGCCACGTAGCGGGCACCGTAGGAGGCCGAGCGGTCCACCTTGCTCGGGTCCTTGCCCGAGAGCGCCCCGCCGCCGTGGCTCCCGACGCCGCCGTAGGTATCGACGATGATCTTGCGGCCGGTAAGGCCGGTGTCGGCCATCGGTCCGCCCTTCACGAACGAGCCGGTCGGGTTGATGTGGAACTTGATGGGCTTCGCCTGCTTGACCAGCCGCTTCGGCAGCACCGGCAACACCACCTTGGCGATGATGTCGCGCTCGATGGTGGCGTGCTTGATGTCGGCGGCGTGCTGGCTCGACACCACCACCGTGTCCACGCGCACCGGCTTGCCGTCGTCGTACTCGATGGTGACCTGCGACTTGCCGTCCGGGCGCAGGTAGGGGATCAGCCCCTTGCGCCGCACATAGGCGAGCCGGCGGGTGATGGCGTGCGCCAGCATGATCGGCAGCGGCATCAGTTCGGGGGTCTCGCGGCAGGCGAAGCCGAACATGAGGCCCTGGTCACCGGCCCCGCCCTTGTCCACACCCCTGGCGATGTCGGGCGACTGGTCGTCGATGGTGGTCACCACGCCGCAGGTGTGGCTGTCGAAACCGTACTCGGCGCTGTCGTAGCCGATCTCGCCGATGACCTTGCGCACCAGCGAGGGGATCTCCACGTAGCCGTTGCTCGAGATCTCGCCCGCGACCACCGCGAGCCCGGTCGTGACCAGCACCTCGCACGCCACGCGGCTCATCTTGTCCTGCGCGATCAATGCGTCGAGCACGGCGTCCGAGATCTGGTCGGCGATCTTGTCGGGGTGGCCTTCGGTGACGGACTCGGAAGTGAACAGGTGGCGGGCTCCCATCACGGCTCCTCTATGTCTTCGGGGTTGTGGGTCTGGCTTCGTTGGCCCGGCGCCCCTGGCGGTCCGGGCTTCGCTACCGGTGCTGCCGCGTCGCTGCTACGTGATATTCACCTCGCTCGAATCGCCGACGTTGAGCACCTTGAAGGCGCCGCGCACGACGGCGTTCTCCCCCACCACCGAGGCTTCGATCAGGATGTCCTCGACGGTGGCGTTCTCGTTGATGATGGCATCGCGGATGACCGCGTTCTTGAGCCGCGCCCCGGCGCCCACCGACACGTGGGGCCCGAGGATGCAGTTCTCGACCACCGCCCCCGGCGCCACCGAGACCGGCCGATGGATGACCGAGCCCGGGATCACCGGCGCCTCGCCGCGCTTGCCGAGCAGCACGCGGTTAGTCTCGAGCAGCGTCTCGGTCCTGCCGCAGTCGTACCAGCCGGCGACCGGGAAGGTGGTGAGCACCTGGCCGTTCTGCACCATCAGCTCCATCGCGTCGGTGAGCTGGAACTCGCCCTTGGTCTTGATGCCGCGCCGCTGGATCTCCTCCAGCGCCTCCAACAGCGGCTGCGCGTGGGTGAAGTAGTAGATGCCGGTGATGGCCAGGTTCGAGGCCGGCCGCTCGGGCTTCTCGACCAGCAGCGTCACGCGCCCGTTGGCGTCGGTCTCGACGATGCCGAAGCGGCGCGGGTCGTCCACCGCCTTGACGCCGATGCTGTGGGTGCTGCCCGCGAGCACGCCCTTCAAGTCGGCCTCGAAGATGGTGTCGCCGAGGATGATCAAGACCGGCTGGTCGTCCACGTGCGCGGCGGCCAGCGAGACCGCGTGGCCGAGACCCAGACGCTCGGGCTGCTCGACGAAGTGGGTCTTGAGGCCGGGGTAGTTGCGCACCACGTAGTCGCGCACCAGGTCGCCCATGTGGCCGACGATCAGCACCGCCTCCGTGATGCCGAGCCCGGGCAGGTCGTCGAGGATGTGGGCGATGATGGGCTTGCCCGCGACGTGCAGCAGCACCTTGGGGAGCGTGTGGGTGTGCGGGCGCAGGCGTGTGCCCACCCCCGCCACCGGGATGATCGCGATCGGGTTACCGGCCACGCTGGGCCCTCGCGTTATCGGGCACGCTTCGC
>JBBTLZ010000050.1:2917-6002 GCA_038068435.1 Candidatus Eiseniibacteriota bacterium
GGGCACGCTTCGCTCCGGGGTCGGACTCCGGGCGGCGCGCCGCGTCGGCGAGGCGCCGCTTGAACTCGTCGATGCTGGCGACCGGCGTGGGGTCCACGCCGTCCGCGAGCGCCAAATACAGACTCAGGTAGTCGCCGAACTGGACCAGCGACGCCAGGCGGGCCAGCCGCCCCTCGCCGGTCGAGTCCACCTCGTACACGGCGGCACCCTGGCGCGCCGCGTACTCGCCGGTGAGTGTCAACCGCGTGCGGGTCGCCGTCGAGTCCTCGGCGTCGCGCAGCAGCAGCACCGCCACCGACTTGGTCAGCGCGCCCGGGCGCTCCCAGCCGACGATCTCGTTGTGGTTGAGCTCGGGCACCACCGCCGAATGGCCGGGCATCTTAGCATTTTCGTTGAGCTGCTGCCGCACCCGGGACGCCACCGGGCCCACGCGTTCGGCGCCGGCGTAGATGAACACGAAGCGCCCGGCGAGTACCCGGGCGAGCTGCTTGGCGGGGTTGCCGGACTCGGGCGTGTCGGGCGCCAGGACCCGATTGCGCTCGCGCAGGACGCCCGCCGCCTCGCGCCAGGCGGGCACCTCGCCCTCGATCCAGCCGAGCGCCTGGAGCAGCGCCGTCAGCGTCACCCACGAGGAGAAGAGTGCGGCGCGCGGCGGCGAGCCGCCGGGAAGGATGGCGCACGGCACGGCGTCGCGCCGGCACCAGGCGGCGAGCGTTCCCCCGGTCGTGATGGCCGCCCTCGGCACGCCCTTCTCCCCCGCCTCGCGATAGAGTGCCAGCGTCTCCTCGGTCTCGCCCGAATACGAGCAGAGCAGCGCCAGCGCGTCGCGGCCGACGAAGGCCGGCCAGTGGTAATCGCGCACGTTGAGCAGCGGCCGCGGCAGCCGGTCGTGATGGAGCCCGGCGGTCAAGTCGGCGGCGATGGCCGAGCCGCCCAGTGCCCCCACCGCGAGCAGCGCCGGCGAGCCGGCCGGCAGGTGCCACGGGGAGGCGGCACAGCGCGCCAGAGCCTCCTCGATCTGCTCCGGCTGCGAGGCGATGCGGGCCGCCATGCCGCCCGCGTCGCGCGCGCCGTAGGGCGGCTCGAGGGACAGCCCGCTCACGCGTCGCCCCCGTCGCCGACCAGGTAGTCGGGCAGCAGCGGGTCCAGCTCGGCATGGAGCAGCGCGCGCACCGCCTCCGCGCAGTCGCGCGCCAGCGCCTGCTCGGCGATCTCGCGCGCGCGCGTCGCCGGCACGCTGCGGATGGCGGCCTTGACGCGCGGCAGATCGAAGCACGACACACTCAGCTCGTCGACGCCGAGCCCGACCAGCAGGATGGCGGTGCGCGGGTCGCCGGCCATCTCGCCGCACACGCCCACCCAGCGCTTCGCCCCGTGGCCGCTGTGTATCGTGTGCCGCAGGCTCCGCAGCACCGCCGGGCTCAGCGGTTCGTAGAGGTGGGCCAGCCGCTCGTTGTCGCGGTCCATCGCCAGCGTGTACTGGATGAGGTCGTTGGTGCCGATCGACAGGAACCGCGCCTCGCGCGCCAGCAGATCCGCGACCCACACCGCACTCGGCGTCTCGATCATGATGCCGATCTCGAGGTCGCGGTCGTAGGCCGCGCCGGCGCGGTCGAGTTCCGCGGTCGCCTGCCGGCACAGGCCGAGCGCGCCGCGCAGCTCCTCGAGGCTCGACACCATCGGGAACATCATCCGCGCCCGTCCGTGAGCGCTCGCCCGGTAGATGGCGCGGATCTGGGCGCGGAACACCTCGGGGTGCGAGAGCGCGAAGCGGATGCCGCGATAGCCGAGGAACGGGTTGGTCTCGTGCGTGGTGCCCAGGTACGAGGCCACCTTGTCGCCGCCCAGGTCCATGGTGCGGAAGATCACCGGCCGCGGCGCGAGACGCTCGGCCACCGAGCGGTAGGCGCGGTACTGCTCCTCCTCGCTCGGCAGCTCGGCGCGATCGAGGTAGAAGAACTCGGTGCGGAAGAGCCCGATGCCGTCGGCGCCGGCGTCCAGCACCGCCTCGACCTCGCCGGGCAGCTCGATGTTGGCGGCGAGTTCGACCTTGCGCCCGTCGGGGGTGACTGCGGGCTGGTCACGCAGTGTCTGCAGCTCGCGCGTGCCCTTGTCGATGCGCTCGCGCCGCGCCCGGTAGCGGGTGGTGGTCGCCCGGTCGGGGTTCAGCTCGACCTCGCCGCGGAACCCGTCGACGATGCCGAGGTCCCCGCTCTGGACAGTCTGCATCACGCCGCGTACCCCGACCACGGCCGGAATGCCGCGCCCGCGCGCGACGATCGCGCTGTGCGAGGTGCGCCCGCCGACCTCGGCGACGAATCCCAGCACGCGCTCGCGGTCGAGCAGCGCCACGTCGCTCGGGCCGATCTCGTGCGCCACCACCACCGAGGGGCGTTCGAGCACGCTGAGACCCTTGTGAGTGTCGCCCATCAGGTGGCGCAGCACGCGGCGCTTGATGTCGAGGATGTCCGAGCGGCGTTCACGCAGGTATTCGTCCTCGATGCGCTCGAGCCGTGCCGCCACCGCGGTCATGTAGTCGCGGAACGAGACGCCGGCGTTGCGGCGCCCGCGGATGCTCTCGTGCACGGCGCGGCGCAGCTCGGGGTCGTCCACCATCATCATCTGCGCGTCGTAGATCCCCGCTTCGTGCTCGCCCAGCTCGGCCGCGATGCCGTGCCGGATCTGCGCCAGGTCCCGGCGCGAGGCCTCGAGCGCCTTCTCGAAGAACGCGATCTCGGCCTCGACGCGGTCGGCGGGGATGGCGAAGTCCTTGATCGCGTACTCGTCGGCCACGATCCGGTGGACCGGGCCGATGCCGATGCCCGGCGATGCGGGGATGCCGGTGAACTTCACGGCCGCGCCCGGCGCGCGGTCCGCGCGCGCGCGTCCGGGTGGGCGTGCACGGTGCACACCCGGCGCGCGGCGTCAGTCACCGACGGCCTCATGGTTCGCCTCCGAACTTGCCATCCACCAGCTCCTGCAGCGCGGCCAGCGCCGGCTGCTCGTCCTCGCCTTCGACGCGCACCTTGAGGGTGGCGCCCTCCTCGGCGGCCAGCATCATCACGCCCATGATGCTCTTGCCGTT
>JBBTLZ010000051.1:0-1779 GCA_038068435.1 Candidatus Eiseniibacteriota bacterium
GCCGCCCGCCGTCGCCGGACGGGCTCCGGTGCCGGGCGCGGCGCCGCTCGCCGGCGGCGCGTGCGCGGCGGCCGCGGCCGCGACGCGGGCCCGCTCGTCGCGCGCGCGCTGCAACTCCTGCTCGTGCTTGCGGGCCAGATCCTCCTTGACCGCGGTGGTCTCATGCGCCATCTCCGCGCGGATCTTGTCGACCGTCTCCGGGAGGAGCGTGCTCATGTGATTCTTGGCTTCGGCGCCCAGCCGCTTGACGATCTGGAGCACGGCCTCGCTCGACATCCCGAGGTCCTTGGCGACCTCGTAGACGCGGGGCTTCTTGGACGCGGGGGTCTTAGGCACGGGGCTCTCCGTCCTCGGCAGGGGATTCCCCGACCGCGCCGGCCTGCGGGGTCTCCGGCTCGGCCGGTCCAGGATCCGCACCCGCGGCCGGCACGGTCGGCTCGGCCGCGCCAGGGGTCGGGTCCGCGACCGGGGCCTCGGCGACCGCCCCCATCTCGGGCGTGAACTCCAGCTCGGCCGCCGGCGCTTCCGCCACGACCGGCGGGTGCGCGGCCAGGTATTCCGTCGCCGCGCCCAGCAGCTTCTCCGCAGTCTTCTCACCGATGCCGGGGATCTCGACCAGCTTCTCGAGCGGCGTGGCGGCCAGCTCGTGCACCGTCTCGATGCCGGCCGAGATCAGCTTCTCGGTGGTAGCCTCTCCCAGCTCGAGCTTCTCGACCTCGATGCGGTTGGCGCGCTCCATGTCCTGCCGCTTCTTCTCCTCGGTCTTCGAGATGAGATCGATCTTCCAGCCAGTCAGGCGCGCGGCCAGGCGGGCGTTCTGACCGCCCTTGCCGATGGCCAGCGAGAGCTGGTCGTCCGCCACGATCACGATCATCCGCTTGTCCGCCTCCTGGACGCGCACGTCCATGACCTTGGCGGGCGACAGCGCGCGCGCGACGAACACGCTCGGGTCCTGCGACCACGGCACGATGTCGATCCGCTCGCCTCCCAGCTCGCGCACGATGCTCTGCACGCGCGAACCCTTGAGGCCAACGCACGAGCCCACCGCGTCCACGCGGGGATCGGTCGAGTAGACGGAGATCTTCGACCGGAATCCCGCCTCGCGGGCCACCGCCTTGACCTCGACGATGCTCTCGGCGATCTCGGGCACCTCGCTCTCGAACAGGCGCTTGAGGAAGTCGGGATGGGTTCGCGACAGGATGACCTGCGGCCCCTTCGCCGACTTGTCCACGTTGATCACGATGGCGCGCACGTAGTCGCCCTGCCGATGGTACGAGCGCGGGATCTGCTCGCGCGCGGGCAGGAACCCCTCGGAGTGGTCCAGCTTGACGATCACGTTGCCGCGGTCGACCTGCTGCACGATGCCCCGCACCAGCGACCCGATCTTGTCGGAATACTCCTTGAACACGCGATCGCGCTCGGCCTCGCGCACGCGCTGGATCAGCACCTGCTTGGCGGTCTGGATGGCGTTGCGGCCGAACTCGGCGATCGCGAGCGGGAACATCAGCACGTCGCCGATCTGGGCGTTGGACTTGTGCGCCCGTGCCTCCTCGAGCGTCAGCTGGATGGCGGCGTCGTCGACCGTCTCGACCACGGTCTTCTTCAGCGCCACGGTGATGGCGCCGGTCTCGTTCGAGAACTTGACCTCGACCTCGGCCGTCGCCCCATGCTTCTTGCGAACCGCGCTGGCGAGCCCGGCTTCGAGCGTCTCGACCAGCAGTTGTCGGTCGACGCTCTTCTCGCGCGTGATCTGACTCAGCGCGTCCAGGATCTCGTAGT
>JBBTLZ010000052.1:0-6916 GCA_038068435.1 Candidatus Eiseniibacteriota bacterium
CACCCGACCCGCGCGCCACCGTGCTCCGCCACGTCGGCGTCTACGCGTTCACGCGCGACGCATTGCTCGCGTTCGCGTCGTGGCCGCCGGGGCGGCTGGAGCAGGACGAGGGGCTCGAGCAGTTGCGGGCGGTAGAACGGGGGGTGCGTATCCGCGTCGTGGCGGGCACGAAGCCGTTCGCGGGCGTGGACACGCCGGAGCAACTTGAGGCACTGGAGCGACGCGGCCCGCGCGCCTGAGCGCGGAGTCGAGGCGAAGCCCTTCGGAGAGGGGGAGAGGCACATGGCCAAGATGGTCGTCGTCACGGGCGGCGTGGTCTCGTCGCTCGGCAAGGGCATCGCCGCCGCCTCGCTGGGCCTGCTGCTCAAGTCTCGGGGCTTGCGGGTCACCCTTCAGAAGCTCGACCCCTACCTCAACATCGACCCCGGCACCATGAGCCCGTTCCAGCACGGCGAGGTGTTCGTCACCGACGACGGCGCCGAGACCGACCTCGACCTGGGCCACTACGAGCGCTTCACCGGCATCTCGGTCACCCGCAGCCACAACGTGACCGCCGGCCAGATCTACGACGCCGTCCTCTCCAAGGAGCGCCGCGGCGACTACCTGGGGCGCACGGTGCAGGTCATCCCGCACGTCACCGACGAGATCAAGAAGCGCATCTACTCGCTCGGCCTCACCACCCAGGCCGACGTGCATATCGTCGAGATCGGCGGCACGGTGGGCGACATCGAGTCGCTGCCGTTCCTCGAGGCGGTCCGCCAGCTCAAGCTCGAGCACCGCCGCGACACGCTGTTCGTGCACGTGACGCTGGTGCCGTTCATCAAGGCGGCGGGCGAGATGAAGACCAAGCCGACGCAGCACAGCGTCAAGGAGCTGCGCGAGATCGGCATCCAGCCCGACATCCTGTTGTGCCGCTGCGAGCGCCCGCTCTCGACCGAGCTGCGCGAGAAGATCGCCCTCTTCTGCAACCTGCCGACCGAGGCGGTCATCGACGCGACCGACGTGGGCTCCATCTACGAGGTGCCGCAGATCTTCCACCACGGCGGACTCGACTCGCTGGTGGTGCGGGACCTGGGCCTCGAGGCGGGCGACCCCGATCTCAAGGCCTGGAACGAGATCGTCACCCGGGTGCTGAGCCCGACCAAGCACGCCGTGGTCGGCATCGTCGGCAAGTACACGCATGTGCGCGACGCCTACAAGAGCATCATCGAGGCGTGTGTCCATGCCGGCGCGGCCAACAACGCCCGCGTCGAGCTGCGCTGGATCGAGGGCGAGGAGATCGAGCAGAAGGGTGCGGCCGCCTTCCTCAACGACCTGGACGGCATCGTCGTGCCGGGCGGGTTCGGCGAGCGCGGCATCGAGGGCAAGATCCTCGCCGCCCAGTTCGCGCGCGAGCGCGGCATCCCGTACCTCGGCCTGTGCCTGGGCATGCAGGTGGCGACCATCGAGTTCGCGCGCCACGTGGCCGGCTGGGCGCAGGCCAACTCGAGCGAGTTCGACCCCTCGACGCCGCAGAAGGTCATCGACCTCCTGAGCGAGCAGTCGGACGTGACCGAGAAGGGTGGCACCATGCGCCTCGGCTCCTACCGCTGTGCGCTGAAGGAGGGGAGCCTCGCCGCCCGCGCCTACGGCAAGCTCGAGGTCGAGGAGCGCCACCGCCACCGCTACGAGTTCAACAACAAGTACGCCGCCCAGCTCCAGTCGCGCGGGTTGGTGCTGTCGGGGAAGTGCGTGGGCCGCGAGCTGGTCGAGATCATCGAGCTGCCGGACCACCCGTGGTTCCTGGCGGTGCAATTCCACCCCGAGCTCAAGTCGCGCCCGCCCGAGCCGCACCCGCTGTTCGTGGACTTCGTGCGCGCGGCCCTGGAGCGCCGCCGCGCGCGCCTCGGCCACGTCGATTTCTCCCCGGCCGCGGAGCCCGCCGCGCGCGAGGAGGGCGTCGTCGCCGACGACACGGCGCTGCACATGCCGACCACCGGGACCGGGGGCGCGCGCCGCGCCGCGCCGCGCCAGGCATGAAGCGTTTCGCCATCGGCGCGGCTGAGGCCGGCGGCCCCCGGCTGCTGGTCATCGCCGGCCCGTGCGTGGTGGAGAGCGCCGACCTCTGTCTCAAGGTGGCCGCCCACCTCAAGGCCGCCTGCGCCGCGCGCGACCTGCCGTTCGTGTTCAAGGCCTCCTATCGCAAGGCCAACCGCTCGAGCGGCCGCTCGTTCGCGGGCCTGCCGATGGACGAAGCGCTCGCGGCACTCGCGCGCGTCAAGCGCGAGCTGGGGGTACCGGTGCTCACCGACGTGCACGAGGTGGGCGAGGTCGCAGCCGCCGCCGAAGTCGCCGACACGCTCCAGATCCCCGCGTTCCTCTGCCGCCAGACGGCGCTGCTCGAGGCCGCGGCGCGCACCGGCCGCGCGGTGAACGTGAAGAAGGGGCAGTTCCTGGCGCCGGAGGACATGGGGCAGGCGGTCGAGAAGCTCATGGGCGCGGGCGGCGAGCGCATCCTGCTCACCGAGCGCGGCACCAGCTTCGGCTACCACGACCTGGTGGTGGACATGCGCGGGCTGGTGGCGATGCGCGCCCTCGGCTGGCCGGTCGTCTACGACGCGACGCACAGCCTGCAGAAGCCCGGCGGGGCGGAGACGCGCGGCGATCGCCGCTACGCGTTCCCGCTCATGCGCGCCGCCATCGCCTGCGGGGTGGATGCGCTGTTCTTCGAGGCGCACCCCGACCCCGAGCGCGCGCTCTCGGATGCCGGCACCCAGCTGCCGCTCGCCGAGGCGGAGGCGTTCCTCGACGAGGCGCGCCGCGTCCGCGAGGCGGTGACCGAAGGCGCCCATGCCTAGCCCCGTCACCGGCAAGGTCCGCATCCTGTTCCTGGACGTCGACGGCACACTGACCGACGGCGGCATCGGCTGGGATACGCGCGGCGACCAGCGCAACTTCTTCGTCCGCGACGGCATCGCCCTCGACTGGGCGCGCGAGCTGGGCTTGCTGCCGGTCGTCATCTCGGGCCGCGACTCGGCGGCGGTCCAGGGGCGCATGGCCGACCTCAAGCTCGAGCACTATCTCGGCATCAGGGACAAGGTGGCGGTGGCCGACGAGGTGCGCGCCCGCGAAGAGGTGTTGTGGACCGCGTGTGCCGCGGTCGGCGACGACCTGCCCGACGTGCCGCTGCTCAAGCGGGTGGGCTGGCCGATCGCGGTGGCCGACGCGGTGCCGGAGGTGAGGGCGGTGGCGAGGACCACCACCGTCCACGACGCCGGCCGCGGCGCGGTGCGTGAGGTGGTCGAGATGCTGCTCCGCCACAACGGCACCTGGGAGCAGGTGCTCAAGAAGTACGAGGCCCTGTGAAGGAAAAGGCGAAAGCGAAGTCGCTAAGGGGCAAGGCGATGAGCCGCTCACCTCAGGCAGAACGCAAGCTCCGGGCCGGGGTCCCCGCGACCAAGGTCAAGGCGACGCGTCGCTCAGGCCAGGCAGAGCGCGAGCTCCGGGCCGGGGTCCCCACGACGAGTGGGGCGAGAGCGAAGCGACGGGGACCCGCGAGGAGTGGGGAACCCCGGCCCGGAGCGGTCCGGGCACCCGGAGCTCGCACCGACCTTCTAGCTCTCGCCCGCAGTGTCGTGCGCACCGAGGCCGCCGCCATCGCCGCCCTCGAAGCCCGGCTCGGCCCCGAGTTCCTGCGCGCGGTCGAGATCCTCGGCGCCTGCCGCGGCAAGGTGATCGTCTCGGGGGTCGGCAAGTCGGGCCTCGTCGCCCACAAGCTCGCCGCCACCCTCACCAGCACCGGCACGCCCGCGGTGTTCCTGCACCCGACCGACGCGCTCCACGGGGACGCCGGACTCTTCATGCCCGGCGACGCCGCGCTCTTCATCTCGAAGAGCGGCGGCAGCGAGGAGCTGCTGGCGCTGCTCCAGTACCTCGAGCGCCACGGCATCCCGCTGGTGAGCATCATCGCCACGCCGCGCTCGCCGCTGGCGGCGCGCAGCCAGGTGACGCTCTTGACCGGGCCCGCGCGCGAGGCGTGCCCGATGGACCTCACGCCCACCACCAGCATCACGCTCGCCCAGGTGATGGGGGACTGCCTGGCGGTGGCGCTGCTCGAGCGCCGCGGCTTCCGTCCCGAGGACTTCCGCTTCCTCCACCCGGGCGGGGTGATCGGCGGGGTCGCGTCGCGGCGGGTGGGCGAGCTGATGCACGCGGGCGACGACCTGCCGAAGGTGCGCGAGCGGGCGGGCCTGCGCGCGGTGATGCTCGAGATCATGGACAAGCGCCTCGGCATCACCACCGTGGTGGGGGGCGACGGCCGGCTGGCGGGAGTCGTCACCGACGGCGACTTCAAGCGCATCCTGGTCCAGCACGCCGACCCCTGGCATCTCACCGCCGCGGACGTGATGACGCGCTCGCCCAGCACCATCGGCAGCGACACCCTGGTGGCCGCCGCGGTGCGGACCATGGAGGAGCACGCACCCGGTCCCATCACCGCGCTGGTGGTAGTGGACGCCGACCGGCTGCCGATCGGGGTGCTCCACCTGCACGACTGCCTGCGCGCGGGAACCTAGGGGCCCCACCCTCGGGTGCGGGCCGCGGAAGCGACGCGCGCGAGACCCGGTGATGAGCGCGCCGCCCTCCACCCTCTGGACCCTGGGCCACAGCAACCGTGCCTGGGCGGAGCTCTTCGCGCTGCTCGAGGCGCACGCGATCGCGTGCGTCGCCGACGTGCGCCGGTTCCCGCGGTCGCGCCGGCACCCGCACTTCAGCCGTGAGAGCCTCGCGCTGGCGCTGCCGGCCGCCGGCGTGCGCTACGAGCACCGGCCCGGGCTCGGCGGGATGCGCGAGCCGGACGGTCGCTCCACCAACGCGGGCCTGCGCCCCGGGCCCTTCCGCGGCTACGCCGACTACATGCAGACCGCCGAGTTCGCGGGCCAGATCGGCGCCCTGCTCGCGCTGGCGCGCGAGGGGTGCACCGCCATGATCTGCGCCGAGGCGGCGCCGGACGAGTGCCACCGCTCCCTCATCGCCGATGCGCTCACCGCGCGCGGCCTCGTGGTCGAGCACATCCTCGGCGCGGGCGAGACGCGACGGCACACGCTGACGCGCGGAGCGCACGTCGAGGGGACGCGGGTGACCTATCCAGCCACGCAGACGACGCTCGGGATCAAACCCGACTGACGACCACGGTCGCCCCCGCCCGCCCGCATCCCGACACCCGCGCCCGCATGTGCGTCAAGTCACGGGGGCGACGACCCGATAACATGCAAGCGACGTCGCTGGCACACGCCGTGCTTGCGAGCCCGCGAGGCGTTTGTTAGCGTGGCCATCGAGCCACATGACCGGGCCCCCGGGCCCATCCGGAAAATACCCATGCGCCCCTTCGCGACTCGCCGACCCCCGCTGCTCGCCGCCGCGTGCGTGGGTGCCGTGCTGCTGGGGCTCGCCGGCTGCGGGGAGAACCCGCGGATGAGCTCGGTCCCGGTCGCGGGCCAGCTCCCGGACCAGGAAGTCAGCGACTTCGTGGCCACCGAGACCGACCAGGGCGCGCTCCAGTGGAAGATGTACGCCCGCTCGGCCGCGACCTACCGGGCGCGCAACACGGTCATCGCGCGTAGCGTGCGCATCGACTTCTTCGACGAGCAGGGTGCGCGTTCCTCGACCCTCACGGCGCAGGAAGGGGAGATGAACGACCTCACCCACGACATGACCGCCCGCGGGGACGTGGTGATCCAGGCCACCGAGGGTACCCGGATGACCACCGACCGGCTGCAGTTCCTCAACAAGCGGCAGCGCATCCAGACCGAGTCGTTCGTGCGGGTGGATCGGCGCGGGGACGTGCTCACCGGCTGGGGCTTCGAGAGCGATCCCGGGCTCAAGGACTTCCAGTTCAAGCGCCAGGTGAAGGCCACCGTGCAGACGCGCTCGGGCGGGAAGCTCGAGCAGCGGCAGGGGACCAAGTGAGCCCGCTCCCCTCCGCCGCCATCGTGGCCGACGCGCCGCTGCCGGTGGTGCGCGGCGAGGGCCTGGTCGCCGAGGGGCTGGTGCGCTACTACGGCAAGTGGCGCGTCGTCAGCGATGTCACCATCCAGGTGCGCCGCGGCGAGGTGGTGGGTCTGCTGGGGCCGAACGGCGCCGGCAAGACCACCTGCTTCTACATGATCGTGGGCTTGCTCAGCCCGAATCAGGGGCGCATCCTCCTCGACGGGCGCGACATCACCGACGAGCCGGTCTATCGCCGCGCCCGCAGCGGGCTCGGCTATCTGGCGCAGGAGCCCAGCATCTTCCGCCGCCTCACGGTGCGTGAGAACCTGCTGGCCGTGCTCGAGACCACGGACATGACGCGTGCGGCGCGCGCGGCGCGGCTGAAGGAGCTGCTGGAGGACCTCAACCTGACGCACCTGGCCGACCGCCAGGCGCACAAGCTGTCGGGCGGCGAGCGGCGGCGGGTCGAGATCACCCGCGCGCTGGTGCGCCAGCCTTCGTTCATGCTGTTGGACGAGCCGTTCGTGGGCATCGACCCGATCGCGGTCGCCGAGATCCAGGACATCGTGCGGCGGCTGCGCGAGCGCGGCCTGGGGGTGCTGATCACCGACCACAGCGTGCGGGAGACCTTGAGCATCACCAACCGCGCGTACATCATGTACGAGGGGCGCTTGCTCTTACAAGGTTCGGCCGAGGATCTGGCCAACGACCCGCGGGCACGCGAGATCTACCTCGGCGAGCGCTTCCGACTGTGACGCGGAGTCATCCACGATGGAGATGAAACACTCGCTGCACCTGTCGCAACGGCCGGCGCTCATCATGACCCAGCGCCTGCAGCAGGCGTTGAAGCTGCTCCAGGTCCCCACGCTCGAGCTGCAGCAGATCCTCAAGCAGGAGATCATGCAGAACCCGCTGCTCGAGGAGGTGGACGAGCTCACCGAGAGCGAGG
>JBBTLZ010000053.1:0-3505 GCA_038068435.1 Candidatus Eiseniibacteriota bacterium
GCCATCCTCGCCTCGCGGGCGGCCCGCCACCGCCACGGCCAGACGCCGTCGTCGAGCAGCAGCAGGCACAGCGCCCCGGCGAGCAGGTTGAAGAAGCCGTAGTTCCCGGTGAGCCAGATCAGGACCTGGAGCCCGACCACCGCCGCCCCCGCCGCGAACCGGATGCGCCGGGGCGCCACGATGAGGAACGGGACCAATCCTTCGACCACGAACATCAGCGCAGCCGAGAGGTGATGGAACCACGCCGGCAGATGGTGCATGTGCCAGGCGGTCCACGGCGGCAGGCACTGGGTCTCGTAGTCGTATTGCAGCGCCGTGAGGTCGCGCCAGCTCGCGTCGCCGCTCGCGAGCTTGGCGACCGCCGAGGAGAGCATGAGGCGGAAGAGCAGCCAGCGGAGCATCGCGAGGGCGAGGCGCGAGGGGGGTGGATCGCTCCCCGGGCGCGACTGCCAGCGCCACGGGGCGAGAAACAGGGCGAGGAAGCCGGTCTCGAGCAGCAGGCCGTCCCACTGGAACCACAGGAATGCCTGCCCGACGGTCGCGAGCGACAGGTAGAGGGCCCAGCAGCCGGCGAGGCTCGCGACCGGGGCGATCCCCGCGACCAGCAGCAGCGAGAGCAACGACCCCGCCGCGCACAGCGCGTGGAGGGCGCCCTCGCTCGCGTCCAGCCACACGAGCGTCGGGAGGTACCAGTAGCGGATCGCTCCATAGTGCGCGCGGATGGACTCGAGGTACCCGTGCGCGGGGAGGATGCCCTGGCTGCCGACCAGCCCGAGGATCTGCGTCCAGAGCGAGACGAACGCGATGAAGTAAGCGGCGCCCAGCACGCGCAGGAAGATCCACGCGGTGAGCGTCTCGCCCGGCGGCACGAGATGCGGGCCCCAGATCCAGGCGGTGAGCCGGTCGAAGGCCGGGCGGTGGCGCGCGACTCGCCGATAGCACCACTCGCTGGCGGGCGCGAAGCCGGGCAGGAAGCGATAGAGCCACAGCCCCCAGCCGTGGCCCGGGGCGTGGGCGAGCGAGCGGAACACCGCCTCGGCGCCCTGCGAGTGGCGCCCGTCCGGCTCGACCAGATGGACCGCGTGCGCGAAGCGCTCGCGCGGGATGGCGGGGACGCGCGACGCCGCGTCCTGGTAGGGCGCGTACTCGATCCGCTCGCCGATGACGCGGCGCCAGCGCGCGATCCAGGCGCGGCAGAAGGAGCACTCGCCGTCGTAGAGGAGGAGCGGCTTCCCCGGGGCCGTCCCCGGCGGCTGCGCGGTCGGCTTCACACCGCCAGTCTACTCACCCCGGGACCGCCACGCGCGCGTTCAGACGTGGTGCACCGAGATCCGGTCGCCGCTCAGGCCCGCTCTTCCCAGATGCGGGCGAGGTGCACGATGACCTCCACCGCCTTTTCCATGTCCTGGGCCGAGACCCACTCGAGCCGGGAGTGGTAGTTATTCTCGCCCGCGAAGATGTTCGGGGTCGGCAGTCCCATGAAGCAGAGCCGCGAGCCGTCGGTGCCGCCGCGGATGGCGGTCTCGCGCAGCTCGAGGCCGGCGCGGCGGATCGCCTCACGCGCCTGTTCGACCACCTGCGGGTGCCGGTCGAGCACCTCCTTCATGTTGCGGTACGACTCCTCGACCTTGATCGAGACCGAGGCGCCCGGCCAGGCGGCGACCGTCTCGCGTGCCAGCCGCTCGAGGAACGCCTCCTTCTTCTTGAGCTCGGCGGTCACGAAGTCGCGGATCAGGAACCGCACCGAGGTCTGCTCCACCGAGGCGTTCATCACGTAGGGATGGACGAATCCGTCGCGGCCGTCCGTGGTCTCGGGCGAGAGCGTGTCCTTCGGTAGCCGGTGGATGAAGTCCGCCGCGATCTTGATGGAGTTGATCATCTTCCCCCGGGCGAGCCCGGGATGCGTGTTGAACCCGCGGAAGGTGACGACGATCGCGTCGGCCGAGAAGGTCTCGATCTCGAGCTGGCCGCGTCCGGCGGCGTCCAGGGTGTAGGCGCAGGCCGCCCCGAATCGCTTCACGTCGAAGTGCACCGTTCCCCGGCCGACCTCCTCGTCGGGGGTGAAGCCGATGCGGATCGCTCCGTGCGGGATCTCCGGGTGCGCGACCAGGACCTCGGCGGCCGCGACGATCTCGGCCACGCCGGCCTTGTTGTCGGCGCCGAGCAGGGTGGTGCCCGACGCGGTGATGATGTCGTTCCCGATCTGCTCGCCCAGCCCCGGGTTGTCCGCGAGCCGCAATACCGCGGTCGGGTCGTCGGGCAGCACGATGTCCTGGCCCTGCCAGTTCGCGTGGACGATCGGCTTCACGCCGGCGCCGCTCGCCTCGGGCGAGGTGTCGACATGGGCGACGAAGCCGATCACCGGCACGTTCGGCTTCTTCGTGGTCGCCGGGATGGTCGCCATCACGTAGCCGTGCTGGTCGCGGACGGCGTCGGCGAGGCCGATCCCCCGCAGCTCCTCGGCGAGCCGGTCGAGCAGGACCAGCTGCTTCGCCGTGCTGGGATAGGTGGGGGAGCCTTCGGCGGACTGGGTGTCGAAGGTGACGTAGCGCAGGAAGCGTTCGACGACGCTCGTCCGGGTGGCGGTCGCGGGCATGGGAGAGCTCCTGAGGGCGGTGGGGACGCGGCGGGACGTCGGAGCTGCGGAGGGTAGACGAGCCCCGCCCGGCCTCGCAACGGGCCGGGCGGGGCCGGGCGGGGCCGGTCCCCGGCGGGAGGCCGCGCGGGGGCCCGCCGGGGACCCCCGAGACCGGGCGCACCGAGGTCGCCGTCGGCGCAGCCCACCCCATCCCATGGCCTTCCGGGGTTCACAAGGATTTCGCTTGTGTTTCGCGGCCGGCCCGCCGATATTCACCTTGTCTTCGGTTGTTTACGGATGTGCTGTCAGCGTTCTGACTCCGCCAGGGCACCCTTGGCGGTTTTTGCTAGTGGCCCATCCCTCGGATCGAAGGTCCGATCAACGAGATCGGACACCGGGCCTGGCGTGCTTTGCCCGCCTCGAGACCCACCTTGGAGAAGCCACTTGCTCGTTGTCGCCATCCTCGCCGCTGTCCTCATCTGCGTCGTCCAGGCCAGTTTCTTCGAATGGGCTTTTCACCGCTACTGGCTGCATCGCCCCTGGCTGCCCGAGAGCTGCTTCACCTCCCACACGCTCATCCACCATCAGCTGTGCAAGCACGACGACACGTTCCACGTCGTCGAGGAGGAGCAGGAAGAAGCACTGACCTTCAAGTGGTGGGGCGGGCCGGCGCTGATCCTCATCAACCTCGTGCCCTGGTCGTTGATCGCCTGGGGCCTCGCGGCGAAGGGCCTGTCGTTCCCCTACCTGGCGTTCATCGTCGCCTTCGCCGTGACGATGTCGCTCTACTACGCGGGCTATGAGGGGCTGCATCACCTCATGCACAAGCCCGCCCTTCCTTTCATCGTGCGCTCGCACTACTTCCGGTTCATCGAGCGCCACCATCGGATCCACCACATCCACATGGACCGGAACCTCAACGTGCTG
>JBBTLZ010000054.1:0-1584 GCA_038068435.1 Candidatus Eiseniibacteriota bacterium
GCGATCGCATCGTTGGACCAGCCCTGGGCGGCGAGCAGGATCATCTTGGCCCGGACGACCATGAAATACGGCAACGTATACTTGGCGGCGCGCCGGAGCAGCTCTCGGGCCTCCTGCCGCGACAACCTGATCCGAAATGGGCTCTTCCTTGGCATCGCGGTCGCCTCCTCCTTGGAGCGACCAAGATGCCAGAGCGACAATGGCAGCGCAAGTATACGTTAGTATATTTAAGAAATAGAGCACTAAGTGCTTCGGTTCATAAGTTCACTAACGTATTCGGCTGCCCCGGTTAGGCGGCGGCAGGCTGCGCACTCATGCGATGATCCTCGAGCTTCCGGAGCAAACGGGCCAGGTCGCGGCGGGTGAAGGTCCACTCGAAGGGTTGCGCGATGCTCTCGTAATACCGTTCGAACGCCTGGAGGCGTTGCGCGACCGCGACCAAGTTCGAAAAGTCATTCGGGGTGAGCACCTTGCGTTGCACGATCGAGAAGTAGATTTCGATCTGATTCAACCAGCTGGCGTGGATCGGCCCGTGGACTGGAATGAGGTGCGGGTACTGGGCCTGCAACCGCGCGACGCAGCGCAGCCCGCGGTGCGAGGAGCCGTTGTCCAGGATCCAGAACACGCGGCGCGCCTGATCGTAGGGCGGCTGCGCCATCACCTGCGCCACCAAGCGGTCGAACGGTGCGATGCCGGTGTGCGGCTCGCAGCGCCCGAACAGTTTGGCCCGATGGACGTCGAGCGCCGCCAGGTAGGCCCACGCCCCGCCGCGTTTGTACTCATGCTCGACCTTCATCGGCATGCGCGGCTCAGGGGGCGCGGTCGGATGGAGGCGCACCCGGGCCTGGATGCTGGTTTTCTCGTCCGCCGACAGGACGAAGTCATCGGCCGTGAGCGGCTGGCCCTGCCAGACCCGCTCGTAGAGGTCGAGGATCCGCCCGGCCTTCAGCGCGAAGTCGGGATCGCGCGGGAAGATCCAGCAGCGGTGCTGCCAGGGGCGGATGGCATCTTCATGCAGCCAGCGCCACACCGTGCTGTCACTGAGGGTGGCGACCAACCCGGAACGCCGCGCCTCAGCGGCCAGTTCGGCAACGCTCCAGCGGGCGAGCGGCCGCCCGCACCGACTGGGCAGTTCACACGCCAGGGCTTTGACCTGCACCACCACCTCTGGGGGGAAAAGCCCGGGGACGTCCGGGGCGCGGCCGCTCCTCCAAGCCGGCGAGGCGATCCTCGAAAAACCGCTTACGCCATAGGCTGACCACTTCGCGCCGGGTGTGCAGGGAGTGAGCGATTTCATGGTTGGACCGGCCCTGGGCGGCGAGCAGGATCATCTTGGCTCGGACGACCATGAAATATGGCAACGTATATTTAGCGGCGCGATGGTGCAACTCGCGGGTCTCCTGCCGCGACAATCTGATCCGGTATGGGCTCTTCCGTGGCATCGCAGGCGCCTCCTCCTTGGAGCGACCAAGATGCCAGGGGGACAAGCGCAGCGCAAGCATACGTTAGTGTATTTGAGAAAAGGAGCACTTAGGGAGTACTTGGGTCCCTGCCCGCCCCGTGTCACGCCGAGCGACCCATCGG
>JBBTLZ010000055.1:0-7808 GCA_038068435.1 Candidatus Eiseniibacteriota bacterium
ACCGTGTGGCGATCGCGATCTCTGTGCTAGGCTGCGGCGCTTCCATTCGGAGACGGTGCGCGTCCGCCCATGCCGGAACGGAGTCCATGAGCATCGATCCCGTGCGCGTCGCCGCGGTGGTGCCCGCCTTCAACGAGGCGGGCAAGATCGGGCAGGTGGTGCGCAAGATCCCGCGCCGCTACGCGGCGTGCGTCATCGTGGTGGACGACTGCTCGAGCGACGGCACCGCCGAGGAGGCGCGGGCGGCCGGCGCCGAGAAGGTGGTGCGTCACGAGGTGAACCGCGGCGTCGGGGCGGGCATCCGCACGGGGCTCAGGACGGCGAAGGAGGCCGGCTTCGAGTTCGGCGTCATCCTCTCGGGCGACGACCAGCACGATCCCGACGAGCTGCCGCGGGTGCTGGCGCCGCTGTTCGCCGGCGAGGCCGACCTGGTGCAGGGGTCGCGCTGGTTGCCGGGCGGCGCCACACCCGGCATCCCCGCCGACCGCCGCTGGCTCACCCGTCTCTACCCGCTGCTGTTCCGGTGGGTGAGCGGCTATCCCTCGACCGACGGCACCAACGGGTTCCGCGCCTTCCGGCTGGCGATGCTCGACGACCCGCGCATCCGCCTCGAGCAGGCGTGGCTCGACCGCTACGAGCTCGAGCCGTACCTGCTCTACCAGGCGGTGCGCTGCGGCTACCGGGTGCGCGAGGTGCCGGTGACCGTGCGCTATCACGCGCGCGGCACCACCAAGATGAGGTTCTTCCACGACGGCTGGCGCATCCTGCGGCCGCTGGTCTACCTGAGGCTCGGGCTCAAGCGCTGAGCCCGCCGCGCCGGTCCGCGCGCCGGCGCCCGACCGCCCCACGATCGGGCGGGAGCGGGCGTGGGCCCGGCGCGTGGCGCCAGGGCTCGGGCCGGCGGCGACAAGCCGCGGGCCCTGCGCTATCATGCGCGCGACGTCCAACTGACATGGTTTCGTGACCGTGAGCGCTGCACGCGCCATCGCGCACCCCTGAGGCCGGGGCACGAGCTGCGCGCCCGCCGGGAGGCACGCCGCATGGAACTTCGGGATCGCCGCATCCTCGTCACCGGTGGCGCCGGTTTCGTGGGAAGCAACCTGGTGATGCGCCTGCTGCGCGAGGGCGCGCGGGTCACGGTGCTCGACGACCTGTTCACCGGCCGGCGGGAGAACCTCCCCGCCGAGGGATGCGAATTCGTCCAGGGCTCGGTGTGCGACCCGAAGACGGTCGAGAGCCTGGTCGGATCGCACCAGCTCATCTTCCACCTGGCGGCGCGCAACATCGTGGTCTCGACCCGCAACCCGCGCGAGGATTTCGAGACCAACATCGGCGGCACCCTCAACGTGCTGCTGGCGGCGCGGGCAGCGGGCGGGAAGCGCGTCGTCTACACCTCCTCGACCTCGGTCTACGGCAACCCGCGCTACCTGCCGATCAACGAGGACGACCCCCTCTCGCTGCTCACGCCCTACGCGGTGTCCAAGCTCGCGGGCGAGAACTACTGCATGGCCTTCTACGAGTCCTACGACCTGCCGACCACCGCCGTGCGCTACTCCAACATCTTCGGCCCCGGTCAGGATCCGGCGAACCCGTACTGCGGCGTGGTGGCCAAGTTCCTCGACGCGCTGTTCGCGGGCCGCGCGCCGGTCATCCATGGCGACGGCAACCAGTCGCGCGACTTCACCTTCATCGACGACGCGGTGGAGGCGACGCTGCTCGCCGGCACCTCGGATCGGGCGCTGGGCGAGGTGTTCAACGTCGGCAGCGGGGTCGAGACGCGCGTCAACGAGCTGGCCGCGGTCCTCATCCGGCTCACCGGCGTCAGGGTGACGCCCGCGCACACCGACCGGCGCGACGTGGACAACATCCGCCGCCGCGTGGTCAACATCGAGAAGACGCGGCGGGCGCTGCGCTGGGTCCCTGAGGTCACGCTCGAGGAGGGGCTCCGGCGCACCGTGGAATGGCAGCGCGCGCAAGCGTCCCGGCCCGGCGCCTCGCAGTCGCCGGTCGCCTGAGGGCCGGCGTTTCTTGGGCCCGGCTCCGCCCGACCACGCGTCGCGCCCCGGCGCGCGGATGGGGGCCTACCACCGGCAGCGGTTCCTGGAGCGCATGGTGTGGGAGCACAACGCCCGGGGGCTGATCCGCGCCCAGGAGCGGCTATGCGGCACGACGAGCGCGTGAGCCTGGTGCTGGCCGAAAGCGGGACCAGCGTGGGCGGGACCGAGCGCGTGGTCTGGGAGCTGGCGACGCGCTTGCCCGCCGGCCGCTTCGACGTGCGCGTGTGGCTCTCCGGCTCACCCGGCGTGGACGAGCTCGCGGAGTCGCTCACCGCGCGCAATATCCTCGTGGACCGCGTCCCGGAGGTGGACTCGCGCTGGGACTGGCGGGGGATGCTCGCGACCTGGTCGCGGCTGCGCCGCCAGCGCCCCGCTCTGCTGCACGTCCACCACGTGTGGCCGGCCGCCGACCGCTACCTCGCCTCACTCGCCCAGGCCGCCGGCGTGCCGCACCTGGTGGTCACCGAGCACATCGTCGGCCGCTCGCACTCGACCGCCCAGAGGACGCTCACGCGTCGCGAGCTGCAGCGGGCCGACGCGGTCACCGCGGTGTGCGGCGCGGTGGCGGACTCGCTGGTGCGCGACTACGGGGTCGAGCGCGCGCGCGTGCGCGTAGTGCCGAACGGCGCCGACCTGCCCGACGAGGAGCGGGAATGGCCCGCCGCGCGCCGTCTGCGCGACGATCTGGGGGTGGGCCAGTTCCGTCCGCTCTGGGTGTGCGCGGCGCGGCTCGAGGAGCAGAAGGGACACGCGGTGCTGCTGGACGCGCTCGCGCTCCTGAAGGCGCGCGGGCTCGACTTCATCGTCGTGCTGGCGGGCGAAGGCTCGCTGCGCGCGGACCTCGAGCGCCGCGCCGCAGAGGCGGGCGTCGCCGAGCGCGTCCGTTTCGCCGGCCAGGTCGAGACGGTCGGTCCGCTCCTGCTGGCCGCCGATGCGTGCGTGCTGCCCTCGCTGTGGGAAGGACTGCCGCTCTCCCTGCTCGAGGCGCTGGCGCGCGGGCGGCCGACGGTGGCGAGCCAGGTCGGCGGCGTGCCCGAGGTGATCGAGGACGGCGTCACCGGCCGGTTGGTGCCCGCCGGCGACGCCGCGGCCCTCGCCGCCGTGCTGGAAGATTTCCACCGCCGGCCCGATGCCGCGCGCCGCCTGGGGCGGGCCGGGGCCGAGCGGGTGCGGGCCGAGTTCACGTGGCCGCGCGTGGTCGAGGCGTTCGAGGCGGTCTACGACGAGGTGCTCGGCCTCGCCAGCTTCGCCCCCGTGCGCGTGCGCGATCCGCGCGCGGGTTCCCGACGGGGCGCGCGATGAGGATCGGCGTGGTGGTGTCGTGCTACCGGCAGGAACGCTTCCTCGCGCGCACGCTGAGCGCGGTCGAGCGCGCGCTGGAAGGGGAGGACTGGCAGGGCGTGCTGGAGCTCGCCGTGCCGTCGGACGAGCCCCTGCACGCCACGGCGGCGCGCTCGGCGCTGGCGCGCGGCCGCGCGGTCGGGCCGCTCACGCCGACGCTGCAGGAGTCCGCACGCCGTCTCGACGCCCTCATCGCGCGGAACGCAGCCGATTCGGCCGGCGCCGCTGCGGTGGATACGGCGGCACGCCGATGAGAGCCCGAGGCTTGCCGCCCGCAGCGCCGGTGCGTATGGTTGCCGGGATGAGCGTGGGGATCCGGGACGCACATGCCTGAGCGATTCGTGCTGGTGCTGGCGGGAGGCCGTGGGGAGCGCTTCTGGCCCTGGAGCCGGCCCGGGCGCCCCAAGCAGCTCCTCCCGCTCGCGCGCGAGGGCCGCTCACTGCTGGCGGCGACCCTGGAACGGGCGCTCCGGGTCGTGCCCCGCGACCACGTCGTGATCATGACCGCCGCGGACCTCGTCCCGGAGGTCCAGCGCCAGTGCCCGGGCGCAACGGTCCTCGGCGAGCCGGTGCCGCGCAATACCGCGCCGGCCATCGCCGCCGCCTGTGCTTGGATCGCCCCCGACGCCGCTTTCGCGGTGATGCCCGCCGACCACGCGATCGATGACGCCGCCGCCTTCGCCGCCGATCTCGAGCGCGCCTTCGTGGCCGCCGAGAAGGAGAGGGTGCTGGTGACCTTCGGGATCCGGCCCCGGGGAGCCGAGACCAACTTTGGATATATCCAGCGTGGCGCGCGGCTGGGTGAACGGCTCTACCGCGTCGCCGGCTTCAAGGAGAAGCCGGACCGCGCGCGTGCAGAAGCGTGGGTGGCCGCGGGCGATCATCTCTGGAACAGCGGGGTCTTCGTCTGGCGCCGCTCGGTCTTCATGGACGCGCTGGAGGCGGGGAGGCCGGAGCTGGCCCGTGTCTTCCGCGACTTCCGAGACTCCGGCGGTCGGACGGGCTTCGAGGACCGGCTGCGCCAAGTCCTCCCCGGCGTCGAATCGATCTCGGTGGACTATGCGGTGCTCGAGCACGCGCCCAACACGGTGGTGATCGAAGCCTCGTTCGACTGGGACGACCTCGGCTCGTGGGGCGCCTGGGCGCGCCGTCAGCCGCACGACGCCCGCGGCAACGTGCTGTTCGGCGAGGCGGTGGCGATCGATTGCGACCGTTGCGTGGTGGTCGGGGAGGGCGGCACCGCGGCCGCGGTGGGACTGCGCGACATGGTGGTCGTGAGCGCGAACGGGGACACGCTCGCGTGCCCCATCGACCGGAGCGAACAGGTCCGCCGGGTGAGCGAGGCGGTGCGCGCGCGGAGCCGGTCGTGAGGCGGACGCTCGCGGCCGCGGCGGCCCTGGCGATGCTCGCCGGCTGCGCGACCCAGCCGCCGCCGCCACCGCGGGCCGCCGGCACGCCGCCGCCGTCCGCTACGGCTCCGGCGCCGGGAACGCGGGTCGGCACCACCGCCTCGGGCGGGACCATTCGCATCAACGCGGCGCCGCCCGCGGCAACCACGACGGCGCCGGCGGTGGTGGACAGCACGCCCTCGCCGGAGGCGCTTGCCGTGCTGAGGACCATCCCCGAGCCGCTCGCGCCCTCCGGCACGATGCCCGCCGCCGCGGAGACGCCGGCCGCCCCGCCCGCCACGGCGCCGGAGACCGTTCCACCCGCGACCGAGGCCGCGCCGACCGACAGCGCCGCGGGCTCGCCCGCCGACTCGGCCGGGGTGCCGGTGCCGGCGCCGACCGAGCCGCTTGGCGACCGTCCCGGCTCGCTGGCGAGCGCCGCGCTGCCGGAGAGCCTCACTGCGCCGTCGGCGGCCGCGGCGCCCGGCTCCGCGTCCGCCGCGCCGCCGCCCGCCGCCCCGGGCTCACCCGACAGCTGCTGGCGCGTGCAGGTCGCCGCCCCCCCCGAGCGCGAGCGCGCCGACCGGCTGGCCGACGCCGCCCGCTCGCAGCTGCTGATCGCGATGGTGGTCGAGCGGGAGGGCGGGCTCTACAAGGTGCGCACCCGCGACTGCTACGCCGCCCTCGCGGCGGACGACCTGCGGCGTCGCGCGGTCGCGACCGGGTTCGAAGGGGCGTTTCGCTTCCTGAGGAAGGCGCGATGACGCGCGGGCTGGTGCTGTTCGAGGACGGCCGCTGGCCGGATCTCTCCCCGCTCACCGATCTGCTGCCGGTGCCGGCGCTCGCCTTCGGGGCGTCGGACCTCGCCTCACGCTGGCGCCACGCCGTGGATGCGCCGCTGCTCTCCATCGAGGCGCGCCCGGGCGCGATGGGCGTGTGGCGGGAGGCGCCCGCCCCCGCTCCCTCGCGCCCCGGCGAGGTGGAGGAGGTCCTGGCGGTCAACGCCGCGGTACTGCCGGGGCCGTGGCTCGCCGCCACCGCGCAGGTGCCCGCCCCGGCCCTGTTCGTGTGCGGCGATCGGTTGGTGGCGGCCCGGCTGGGGGCCGCGGCGGCGGCGCCCGGGCTCGGGCGCGGCGACGGGTTCGCGGCGTTCCTCGCCGGTCTCGGTCTCCCGCGCCACCCCGTCGATGCCCGCCTGATCGCGTGGCCGTGGCAGGTGGTCGAGTGGAACCCCGAGGCGATCGCCGACGACCTCGCCCGCGTCCGCGGTGCGATGCGCGGCGAGGTGCACCCGCTGGCCGCGGTCTACGAGCCGGAACGCGTCACGGTCGAGCCGGGTGCGCGCGTCGACGCCTACGCCGTGCTCGATGCGCGCGAGGGGCAGATCCACATCGGCGCGGACGCCGTCGTGCGGTCGCACACGATGGTCGTCGGACCCTGTGCGGTGGGCGCGGGCACCCACCTGCTGGGTGGGGCGGTCGGCCGTTCCACCCTCGGCCCGGGCTGCCGCATCGCCGGCGAGGTGGACGAGTGCGTGTGGCAGGGCTGGGCGAACAAGCGCCACCACGGCTTCGTCGGCCACAGCCTGGTCGGCGCGTGGGCGAATCTCGGCGCGCTCACCACGACCAGCGACCTCAAGAACAACTACGGGACGGTGCGGGTCCACGCCGCTCGCCGCGAGGTGGACAGCGGGCTCGTCAAGCTCGGCTCGCTGATCGGCGGCGGGGTCAAGACCGGCATCGGCACCCTGCTGCCGACCGGGGCCGTGATCGGCACCGGCTCGCATCTCTTCGGCGGCGGCCGCTACGCCCCGAAGCACCTGCCCGCCTTCTCGTGGTGGGACGGCGAGCGCCTGGGCGAGTACCAGCTCGAGAACTTCCTCGCCACCGCGCGCATCGCGATGCGCCGGCGCGGGACGGAGCTCAGCCCCGGCGATGAAACGGCGCTGCGCGCGCTGTTCGACGCCACGGCCGGGGAGCGGCGACGCGGCTGATCGCGCAGTCCACGCCTCCTTGACCGCGGAGCGCGCACCTCCCTAAACTGTCCGGCTTCGTACCGCCGACGCGGTGCTCCCCGGGGAGGGAGCCGCTCCGGCGCAGCCAGGAGAGCACATGCCGGAACTGCGCAAAGATCCGGTGGTCGGCCGGTGGGTGATCATCTCCACCGAGCGGAGCCGCCGTCCCACGAACTTCGTCCCCGCGACCCGGGGCAAGTCCACCGGATTCTGTCCCTTCTGTCCCGGCAACGAGGACAAGACCCCGCCCGCGGTCTACGCCGCGCGTTCGGACCAGGGGCCCACGAACGCCCCCGGCTGGACGGTGCGGGTGGTCCCCAACAAGTTCCCGGCCCTGCAGATCGAGGGCGGGCTCGACCGCCACGGCGAGGGGCTCTACGACCGGATGAACGGCGTCGGCGCCCACGAGGTGGTGATCGAGAGCCCCGACCACCAGCTGGAGCTGGCCGACCTGCCGGTCGCGCACATCCACCAGGTGCTGCTGGCCTACCGGGAGCGCATCATCGATCTGCACAAGGACAAGCGGCTGCGCTACGTGCTGATCTTCAAGAACCACGGGGAGCAGGCGGGGGCCACGCTCGAGCACACGCACAGCCAGCTCATCGCCATGCCCATCATCCCTCGCTTCCTGCAGGAGGAGCTGGAAGGCGCGCGCCGCTACTACGAGCTCAAGGAGCGCTGCGTCTTCTGCGACATCGTCCATCAGGAGACCGCCGACAACAACGGACGCCGGGTGGTGGCGATGAACGACCGATTCGTCGCCCTCGAGCCGTTCGCGCCCCGCTTCCCATTCGAGACCTGGATCCTGCCGCGGCGCCACGACGCCTCCTACCAGACGACCGGCGACCCCGCGGAGTACCTGGAGCTGGCGGCCCTGCTCAAGGACACGCTGGGGCGCCTCAACCGCGCCCTCGACCGGCCGCCGTACAACTTCGTGCTCCACACCGCACCGGTGAGCGACGGCGACCTCGAGTACTACCACTGGCATCTCGAGATCATGCCCAACCT
>JBBTLZ010000056.1:0-11653 GCA_038068435.1 Candidatus Eiseniibacteriota bacterium
GGGGAGTGGATGAGCGGATCAGAGGCGCCGGGCTGGATCGTCGATCGACTGCGCAGGAACCTGCGCGACGAGGGCATCCTGCTCGACGAACGCGACCTCGAGCGCATCCTCGAGACCGGGCTGCTCCGCACCGCGCTGGCGTTCGAGGCGCTGGACGCGGACAACCCCGGCGACGTCGTGCCCGACTATGTGGCGGCTCGGGGTGAAGCGGCGCCCCGGGCGTCCGCGGCGCCGGCGCCGGGGCCACCGGGCCCGCGCACGATCGCGGTCGCACCGGAAGACTCGATCGCCGCGATCGCCGAGAGCATTTGGAGCCGCCGGATCTCCCCGGTCGAGCTGACCGAGCGGGCACTCGAGCGCATTGCCGCGCGCGACCCGGAGCTGAACGCCTTCCAGCTCGTGCTCACCGAGCTTGCGCGGGCATCCGCCCGCGCCGCCGAGGCCGAGATCGCCGCCGGCCGCTACCTCGGACCGCTGCACGGCGTGCCGGTCGCGGTGAAAGATCTCTTGTCGCTGGCGGGTACCCCCACCACGGCGGGCTCGAAGATCCTGGGCGACCGAGTCAGCGAAGTCACAGCCGCCGCGGTCGAGCGGCTGCTGGAGGCCGGCGCCGTCATCGTCGGCAAGACGCGGCTCGCCGAGTTCGCCTACTCGCCCGGCTCGAACAATCCGCATTACGGCCCCACCCGCAATCCCCACGACCCGACGCGGGACACGGGCGGCTCGAGCAGTGGCTCGGGGGCGGCAGTGGCGGCCGGCATGGTCTTCGCGGCGCTCGGCACCGACACCGGCGGCTCGATCCGCATCCCGGCCTCGTTGTGCGGCATCGTCGGGCTCAAGCCGACCTTCGGCCGCGTCAGCCTGGACGGTGCGGTGCCGCTCTCGTGGTCGCTCGACCACCTGGGACCCATGACCCGCACGGTCGCCGACGCGGCGCTGATGCTGGAAGCGCTCGCCGGACACGACGCACGCGACCCGCGCACGCCCCCGGTGCCGGTGCCCGCGTATTCGGAGGGCCTGGAGTCGGGTGTGCGCGGCCTGCGCATCGGCGTCGTCGGCGACGACGGGGCGGGCGAGCCGCTCGGCACGCGTGAGGCAGAGGATGCCTGGCACGCGGGGCTCGCCGCGCTCGCGAGCGCCGGGGCGACCCTGGTCCCGATCGACCTGCCCGTGATGGCACAGCTTCGGGTGGTGAACGGTGCGCTCCTGGCGATGGAGGCCGCGACCTACCACCGGCGCTGGCTGCGCGAGCGCGCCGCCGACTACGGCGAGTTCGCGCGGCTGCGGCTGCTGAGCGCGCACGCGTACGCGCCCGGCGCCTTCATCCGCGCCCAGCAGGCGCGTGCGGCGCTGCGGGCGACGGTGGACGCGCTCGTCGCGCACCTTGACCTACTGAGTACCCCGACCATGCCCGAGGCGGCGCCGCCGCTCGGTGTCCCCGCGCCCACCCGCTTCACCGCGCCATTCAACCTGCTAGGTTGGCCGGCGATCAGCGTGCCGGTCGGCCGGTCGGCGGGCGGCCTGCCGTTGGGGCTGCAGCTGACCGGCAAGCCCTGGGACGAGGCGACGCTGCTCGGCGCGGCGCGGGTGGTGGAGGTGGGGGTCCAGACGTCCTGAACCGGGTGACCCGGCGGCGATCCACGCGCCCTCACCGCCTCCGCCGTGTGACCCTTGCCACCCGCACCCGCCCGCCCTCGTCGCCGCGCTCGGTCCAGCAGACCAGCGCCGCGCGGTCGTCGGAGGTCGCCATCCAGCCGTCGCCCGCATCGGCGCCGAGGAAGAGCCACGGCGTCAGCGTGCCGTCGGGGTCGAGCGCACGCACCGCCACCACGCCGCGGGTGCTGTCTGCGCGCGGGCGGCCCTCGAGCGCGATGAGCGTCGCCTCCCCGAGCCGGGCCAGCCGCGGGTGCCCGGCGTGCGACAGGCTGTCGGAGAGCGCGCGCCGCATGCCGGCGAGCCCGCCGTCGGCACGCCACGGGGCGACCCATGCGCCGCCCTCGACGGTGCCGGTGTACGACGCGTAGTGCCCGCCGCCGGCACCGTCCATCGCCAGCGCCGGGCCATCGGCCGGGCAGGTCGTGAGGCGCCACCCATCCGTCATCAGCACCGTGTCGAGCGCGAAGCTCACGCCGCGGTCGCGCGAGACGGCGAGCGCCGGCTCGCGCCGGCCGCCGCCGGCCGAGCGGTAGGCCACCGCGACGAGCCCGTTCGCGTCACCGAGTGCCGCCGGCCGGCAGCACGGGCACGCCCGGTCGGTGAGCGGGCGGTTGTCGGACCAGCTCTGCCCGCCGTCGCCGCTCAGCGCGTAGAAGAGCGACGCGGAGGGCTCGCGGCCAGCGCCTGGTCGGGTTGTCTCGCGATGGTCCATCCACGCCGCGAACACGCCGCCGCCGGGGAGGAACGCGAGCGTGGGGAAGCCATGGAAGACGGCCTTGCCGTCCTCCGCGTCGTCGTTGATCACGACCGTCGGCCCCAGCGTGCGGCCGCCGTCGCCGCTCGCTCGCGCCACCAGGTCGGCGACCCGCGGGTCGCTGCCGCGCCGCTCGGACCACGTCACCAGCAGCTCGCCGCCGGGGCCGAACACCGCGAGCGGGCGGCTCTCGGCATCGGAGGAGACGCTGCCCGGGCGCGGGTTGACACGCATGGGCGCGGCGAAGGTGAGCCCGCTGTCGGCGGAGAGCGCGAGCCACAGGTCCTGACCCAGCGAGTCGCGCGTCACCCAGGTGAGGGCGATGCGCCCATGGCGGTCGGCGGCGATCGCCGGGTCGCCCGCCGTGCGGGCGATGAGGAACGCGGGCGTCACCTCGTGCACGCTCGCCCAGTCGCGCGCGCCGCGCCCCCCGCAGCCCGCGAGCAGGATCGCGAGTGCGACGCAGGTCCGGAGCGAGGCGCAGCGTCGTCTACTCAAGTCGCACCACCTTGGCGAGCAGGGGCCCGGCGGGGCCGTCGCAGCGCACGAAGTAGAGGCCGGGGCGCACCCGCCGGCCGAGTCCATCGAGGCCATCCCAATTCAGCGCCCCCATTGTGCCATCGAGCGCGCCGCGGTGCACCACCCGTCCGGCGGCATCGAGGATGAGGACGCGGCCCCCGGCGGGGCCGGTGATGCGCGTGCTGGAACGGAACGGATTGGGGAGTGCGGCCAGGCGGGGGGTGGTCGGCGCCGGTGCGGACGCGCCCACCGTCGGCGCGCGGTCCACGGGGCCGAGCACGGTGAAGCCGAAGCGCGCCTGGTCGGGCGGCAGCGGCAGCCATGGCTCCTCGGCGCACACGGCGCAGGCGGAATCGGCCGCGCGGAAGATGTAGCCGCGCAGCGTGAACGAGCGGTCGTCCTGCGCGACCACTTCGGCCCACGGCGTGAAGTACGGCATGTGGAACGCGCCGCGGGTGGTGAAGGTGCCGCCGACGCGCGGCCACACGCGCACCGGGGGAACGAACGAGTCGGGGAGCGTCACGGTGGCCGTCACCTCGATGCGCTCCACGCGCAGCGGCCCCGTGACGCGCTCGAGGGCTCCGGGCCCCGGCTCACCGAGCCGCAGCGTGTCGAACCCGGCGCTCGTGAACAACGCGCCCGCCACCTCGTCGTGCCAGATGCCGAGTGGGGGATCGACGGCGCGCAACGCCGCCGCGGCATCGAGCCGTCCCCATCCGGTCTCGGCGTCGGGCCCCGGCGGCCCGAGATCGTCGGCGCTCTCGCGCAGGATGTGTTGAAAGTCGGTGTCCATCAGCTCGGGTCGGGCGGCCGCGAGCAGGCCCACCGCCCCGGTCACGAAGGGTGCTGCGAACGAGGTGCCGGAGACCTTCGCGTAGCCGGGATAGACGGCGCCGCCGGGCGTGGTGTAGGTCATCCAGCAGCTCCAGATGTCCACACCCGGCGCCAGCAGGTCGAGTCCCGGGCCGTACGAGGACCACACCGCGCGCCGGTCCCACGCGTCGCTCGCGCCCACCTGGATGCCGAGTCCGTCGGCGGCGTAGGCGGCCGGGTACTGGGGCAGCGCGCCGTCGCGGAACCCGCGGTTGCCCGCCGCCGCCACCACCACGCAGCCGTGCGTGATGGCGTAGAGCATCGCCAGCCGCTCGAGCCGGCTGGGACCGCCGCCCGCGAACGAGAGGTTCATCGCGCGGGCACCGACGTTGGTCGCATAGAGGATAGCGCGCGCGATGTCGAACGAGGTGGCGGTCCCGGTGCGCCCGGGCGCGATCTTGATGGGCACCAGGCGGCAGCCGGGATTCGTCGCGCCGTCGCCGCCGCAGACGCCGGCCATTCCGAGCGAATCGAAGTGGGCGCCCTCGTTCGTCCGCGCGGCCATGACGCCCGCGACGGGCGTGCCGTGCCCGAACGAGTCGGCGTAGGAGGGGCTCGGGTCCGCGGTGATGTTGATGCCCAGCTCCATCCGCCAGCCGCCGCCGGGCAGCGGGGCTTGCAATTCCGGCTGGTCCGGGTCGACGCCGGTGTCGGCGACCGCGAGGCGCAGGTCGTCGCGGCCGACGCTCAGCGTCCACGCCTCGCGCGCGTGGATGTCGGCGCCGGCGAGACCGCCGATCACGCCGGCAGGGCCGACGTTCATGAGCCCCCACTGGCGCGAGTCGGTGAACAGCGGGTCGTTGGGGAAGTCGGCCGAGAGAGGCGCGCTCTCGATCCGCGAGCGCGGTGGCGCCGGTGCCTCGGCGCGGGCGCGCGCGACCGTGGCGATCGACCACACGGCGGGCTCCCGTACCCGGTTGGGCTCGACCCACACGACGTCGGGGTCGGCCATCAGCGCGGCGCGCGCCGAATCCGCGCCGGCCGAGTCACGGGCCGCCACGAGCAGGACGCGCGAGGGATCGAGGTCGAAGGGGTTCGGGTGCGTGGCGCTCGCGGTGAGCGGTGCGGGGAGGCCGTCATCGAGGCGGCGGAGCGGCGTGAGTTCCAGCGCCGCAAGACGCGCGAGGAGGCGGGTGTCGCGCGCGCTGCTCGCGACCCCGAGCGGGGCGCGGGTGAGGTGGACGATTAGCTCTCGACTCGGGTCGGCAGGCGCGGGCGCGGTGGCGAGAAGCAGGGCGAGGGCGGCGGAGGCGCGGACGAGCAGGCGTGATGGACGCACGGTGGTGCCACGGGTGGCGGGTGAGATGGGGGCGGTGCGAGGGCGGGAAAAGCGGTTCGCGATCCGGCCCCGGGAGGGGTCGTGAGGTACCGGCTCGGGGCGGCGAACCTATCAGTGCCGCGCGGTGGGTGACAAGCTCTGCGTCAGCGGGCCCCGGTCCCCGGGAACTCGCTGCGGGCCGCGTTCGAGATGCGCAGCTCGTCGATCATGCCTTCGAACGCGTAGTAGGGGTTATCGTCCCCGCCCGGCTGCATGCGCAGCTCGCCGCCGAAGCTGGTGAGCCGGCGCGTGTCGAAGTAGTTGCCCACCAGCAGCGGCGCGGCGCTCGCATGGATGCGGGCCAGCGTCGCATACTGCGCGTCGAGGCGGCCGTCGATGAAGAACCGCACCACCTGCCCGTCGTAGCTCACCGCCACGTGGGTCCAGCGCTCGAGCGGGAGGCGCTGGGACGACGCGAACGCGCGCGGCGGGCTCGCGTCCTCGGGCTGGAACGCAAACACCAGCTGACCCGACTGCCCGCCCACCACCAGCGCGTCGTGGAAGCCGGGGCTCGCGAGCCGCGCGGCCGGCGGCCTGGCCTTGCCGCCGACGATGCCGAACAGCCAGCTCTGCTGGCTTCCCTCCTGAGTCCAGCGCGCGGCGATCGGCGTGTCCTCGTACTGGCCGAACGCGTGCGCGAGCACCCACGCCTCGACCGTGAGGCCCGCGCGCGGGTCGAACACCGGGTTGTCCGGGGCGTAGACGAAGGAATCGATGACGCGCGTGAACTCGCGCGCGCTGCCGAAGCGGCCGTAGCTGACGCGCGTGCCGGGCCCCGCGGTGGCGTCGAGGCGGAACGGCCCGGCGTCTCCGCACCGCACGCCGGCAGCCTCATCGTAGCGCCACATGGCCACGGTCACCGAGTCGACGACCGGCGCCGATTGCCGGGGGTCCGGCGGTCGGCCGCCGGCGCGCATGCACGAGAGGCCGAGCGGGATCGCGAGTGCGAGCGCGAGCCCGCCCGCCCGGCCGGCGCGGCCGGCCGCGGAACTCACCGCTTCCCCCCCGTGGGTGGGGGGCCGCCGAGGCGGGCGAGCGCCGCGCGGGCCTCGGTCTCGGCCGCGGGATCGCCCATCGCGTGATAGAGCTCGGCCATGCGCTGCAGGGTAGCACCGTCGCGGGTGAGGGCGATGAGCCCGCGCCAGATCCGTGCGGCGTCCGCGGGCCGGTGGGCGATGAGTGCCGCCCAGCCGAGACCGACCTGCGCCGCCACGCTGGTCGGGTCGAGACTCAGCGCCTGGCGGTAGGCGTCGGCGGCCCGTCTCGCGTCGTCCGACATGAGATAAACCTCGCCGAGCAGCAGCGCGGTCGCGAGATCATTGGGCTTCAAGCGGGCCGCGCGCTCGAGGTGCAGGCGCGCTTCTCCGTACCGCCCGCGCGTGCGTTCGATGAAGCCCAGCGTGTAGAGCGCCCGCACGTCGCGCGGATCCACCAGCAGCCGCGCGCGCGAGGTGTGCAACGCAGCCAGCGTATCGTTGGCGAGCCAGACCGGCGCAGTGCCGAACTCGGGGCCGATCTCGTAGAGGATCGCGGGATGCCCGCTCGACGCGTTCCGCACGGTGAGTCCCGGCACCACGCCGCTGGTGTCGAGCAGGTAGAAATAGTCCGGCCGCATCTGGGCCTCGGGCCACGAGAAGAACAACCAGCGCGCCCGCCGCGCGCGCGCGTAGTCGGCCAGCTCGGGAAGTGTCTTCGTGAACGGGAACGGCACCGCCTCGACGCCGGCGTGGAAGGCGATGTGCGGCTTGCGGGCGATCACCCGGTCGCCGGGCCGCGCCTCGGCCTTCAGCGTGCGGGCGCACTCCAGGATCTCGACCGGCAGCTGGTCGATGACCCGGGCCTGGAGGCGCGCGGACGCCTGCGCCGCCAGCGCGAGCGGCAGGGCGGCGAGCAGCGGCTTGAGCCACGGCTTCGGGCCGCGGCGGACGACCAGTGCCAGGCGCGGCGAGGCGAAGGCGGCGGCCGCCAGCGCCGCGTACACGGGGAGCAGCGGCAGCGAATAGCGCTGCGAGTAGAACACCGGCACCAGGATCAGGAACGCGAGCGCGCCGGCGAGCCACAGCGGCCACAACCGGCGCAGCGTGCCGTCGAGTGCCGCCAGCACGATCCCCACCGCCGCCGCGGCCGCCACCGGCCAGCCCAGCAGGTCGCGCGCGTCGAGCCGCAGGTGGTCCCAGACGTTGAACAGCTCGCGCCGCGCCACGGCCGCCGGGTCGCGCGCGATCACGTCCCCCAGCGACCGGAACTGGGACTGGAGGAGCTTCTGATAGTCGTCCCAGGGGATGCCCCTGGCGCGGGCGAAGACGTCGTAGGCGATGTTGTGATGGAGCTGGGAGGCGAGCGTGCCGCCGTGCGCGAGCGAGAAGAGCATCCACGGCACCACCAGGGCGGCGAAGCCGGCGGCGAAGAGGAGCGCGGCCCGCGCGCGCCGCGGCTGCAGCGTGCCGCCCGCCAGCAGGGCGACCAGCCCGGCCGGGAGCAGATAGGCGGCGCTGTAGCGGGTGAGGAAGGCGAGCGCCGCCACGCTACCGGCCAGCAGCGCCGCGCGCGGCCGCGCGTGCGCGAGCAAGAGGAGCAGCGCCAGCGCCTGCAGCGCGAAGGCGAGGGCGTCGGTCGTGACCGAGTAGCCGTAGCGGAAGAGCGTCCCGTTGGTGGCGAGGAATAGCAGCGCCACGAAGGCGAGGCGCGCATCGGCCCGCCGCGCGAGCAGCCGGAACCACAGCAGAGCGCCCGCGACCACCGCCAGCACCGAGAGCAGCTCGGCCGCCAGGAGCAGGTCGCGGACCAGGAGCCCGACCAGCGCCAGCGCCACCTCGTAGCCCGGTCCCACCACGCCGTAGCGCGCGGGGTCCAGGTGGCCGCGCTGGAGCGCGCGCGCGCCGTCGGCGTAGCCGCCGTAGAAATCGGTCTCGGTGAAGTAGTCCCCGACCCGGTGGGGCCCCAGCGCCATGGCGAGCAGGGCGATGCCGAGGAGGAGGGCCACCGCGAGCGCCAGGCGCGTCAGCATGCGCGCGGCCCCCGCGTCGAGCACCGGGTCCGCGTCGAGGGCGAACCAGGGCCGAGCCTGGGGGGAGCGGGGAGGCGCCGGGCGGGTCCGGGAGGCGGACGAACGCCGGGTCATGCGTCGCGAGGCGGTGCGGGTCGGGGTGACATGCCCCGCGAGTCTACCGCAGCGCGGCGCGGTCGGCCGCGAGCGCGAGGCCCGGCCACCCGCGCCGCCCGGCTACTTGCGGTTCGGGAACGACCAGCCCACGACCAGGCCGATGTGCTTCCCGCCGGCCTCGACCTTGGTGCCCTGGCCGGGGACAAAGCGGTAGTGACCGACCGTATCTGGTGGCACCACCTCGCCGACCACCGTCGAACCCGGGATCGAGAGCTTGGCCTTCGAGTACCGGCCGCTCAAGCCGAGCTGGAAGCGCGGTCCGAGGCGGCGGTAGATGCCGCCGCCCACCCAGAAGCCGACCGCCGAGTCGTGGCCGCCAATCGAGGGACCCGGCGCGCCGTATGGACCCTGGCTGGGATCGCTCATCTCGTAATCGACGCTCGCGCGAACCCACGAGCCGCCGGCACCGAGGTAGGGCGAGAGGCCCTTCACGTTCCAGGCGCGCCGCGCACCGAGGCCGATCTCGATGGTTCTGGCGCGCCGGCGCACGTCGGCGGGCGGGATGCGAAAGAGCGGGTTGGCCGGGAAGTGCTGCACACCGTCATCGTAGGAGTGGAGCACGTCCAGGGCGACCAGGACCGGCCAGCCCGCGCGGCCCCAGGTGAGCTCGACGCCGAGCGCCGGCTGCTTCGGTCTCGCGGGCGGCAGCGTGTCGCCGGTCGCACCGGTCTGCGGGGCGCTCAGGTACCAGGGGGGGCGCAGCGCGATTCTCTTGCCGTCGACCGTGATGCGCAACGAGTCGCTGGTCATGCTCTTGTTGCCGAGCGTGAAGTTGACGCTACCGACGTTCTTGCCGGCGGAGGCGGCGCCGGCGCCGAGGACGCCGAGCATCGCGGGGATGGTCAGGACGAAGCGGGCAGCGGACGACGGGACCCTGGACATCAATCTCCCCCCCAGAAGGATGCGCAGGTCACGCCCGGACGGCCTGCGGATGGGCCGACAGGGGGGCGAATCTGCGGCCGGGCGTGGTCGCAAGTCAAGTCCGAAAGGGGCGGGCGCCGGCGCGTCGTGGTGGCCGAAAACTCGCGAGGCGGTGAAGGAACTCCTTCACCGCCTCGGATTGCGGGACCGGCGTGTGGGGAGGACCGCCTAGCGCCCGCGACGACGGCGCAGGGTGGCACCCAGCGCCATGAGACCCAGGGAAGCCATCGCCATCGTGCCCGGCTCGGGCACCGGGACCGTGGTCGACTCGCTCACCGGCCGGACGGATGCGAAGGCGGGACTGGCCGCCAGCGCCACCAGCACCACAAGGGTCATGGCTCGCTTCATCGTCCAGACATTCCTCTCAGCCTTCGGTGGGTGGCAAAGGGCTACATTCCTCTCCAGCACACGTCGCAAGTCATGTACCGTGGCGGTCGAGGAGGTTTCAAGTGCAAGCCCTGCAGCCGGTAATGTCCTCGGGCTGGTCGCGGCGGGCCTGGCCGGCCACGCAGTCATCCCGGAAAAGCGTCAAGACCCCCGACGCCGGTCCCCTCCGATGAGGCCCGAGCCGATGGCCCCTCCCGACCGGGTCCTGATGGAGCTCCTGGCCGCCCGCCCTGTGTTCGCCCTGGTCGGCGCTTCGTCCCGGACCGAGCGTCCGAGCCACACGGTGATGCGCCAGCTGCTCGAGCAGCGCTACCCCGTGATCCCGGTCAATCCGAACGAGCGCGAGGTGCTCGGGCTGCGGTGCTACCCGGACCTCCGGTCCGTCCCGCGCCGCATCGGCCTGGTCGACGTGTTTCGGCGTGCCGAGGCGACCCCGGAGATCGCCCGCGCCGCGGTGGAGGTGGGCGCGCGAACGCTGTGGCTCCAGCTCGGCGTCGTCAGCGACGAGGCGGCGCGGATCGCGCGCGCGGCCGGGCTGATCGTGGTGATGGACCGCTGCACCATGATCGAGCACGAGCGGCTGGTCGGGTTGCCGTTCCCCGCGGCGGTCCCGGCCCCGGCACCGCCTGATGCGGTCGGGCTGTGCCGCGACTGCCGGCACGCTCGCGAGGTGCCGGCGGCGCGCGCGACCTACTGGCTCTGCCGCCGCTCGGCGGGCGACCCGGCGTTTCCGAGGTATCCGGCACTGCCGGTCAGGGGGTGCCGCGGATTCCAGTGGGGAAAAGGCTGACGACTGCGCGCTGAGGCCCCGGGGGCCCCGCGCGACCCACGGACCCCAGGAGGTCCGTGGGTACCCCGGGGCGAGAGCGAAGCGACGGGGCCCCGCGAGGAGCGGGACCCCCGGGGCCTCAGCGCGCGATCAAGGCAGCACGATCAGCCGTGACACCCGGCTCATCCCCGGTGTCGTAAAGCGCGCGAAGTAGAGTCCGGCCGGCACCCGCGCGCCACCCTGCGAGGCCGCGTTCCAGCGCACCTGGTAGCGAGCGGGCTCCTGCGAGCCGGAGACCAGGGTCGCCACGCGGCGGCCCGAGAGGTCGTAGATCGCGAGGCTCACCGGCGCCGCGGCCGGCAGGTCGTAGGCGAACAGCGCTTCGCGCGTGAGCGGGTTGGGATGCGGCCGGTAGAACGCCAGCACCTTCGGCAGATCGCGGCCCGGCACACCGGTCACGCCCGAGATGGGCTTGGCGCGCAGCGTCACCACCAGGTCGGCGGCGGCCGCGGCGCCGGGCAGGGCCTCGTCGGCGCTCGCGAACGTGAGCGTCGCGGTGTATTCCTGATCGAGCGTGGCGCCGGAATCGTCGAAGTGGATGTTCCAGGTCTGCCCGGTGCCCGCGAGCAGCGCCTGGCTGAAGCCGCCGACGATCGAGAACCGCCCGTCGCCGCCGACGATGTTGGCGGTATTCACAGACAGCCGCGCCTGGAGCGCGTCGTAGCCGAAGTTGTGCACGCGCACCGCCTGGTCGGCGAACGCGCCGAGGGTGTGGTCGCCGAAGTCCACGTTGCTGGCGACCTGCACGGCGGCGGAATCCAGCGAGGCGGCGGCATGGTCGAGGACGGTGCCGGAGAGCGCCACGCTCGCGGTGGGCAGGTCGACGTCGTCGGAGTTGACCGCGAGATTCCCGGCCTTGGTCCCGCTCGCGGCCGTGCTCATCCCGATCGTGTGATTGTTGGCCGCGGCGCCGGCGTTGGCGGCGAAGGTGCCGCCCGGGGCGGTGAAGCCGGCAGGAGGCGTCAGCGTGTAGGTCAGCTCGTCGGCGGGGGCGGTCGCCCCGTTCGAGACGGGGAGGCTCTGGTTCGCGGTAGCGCCGACGATCACCGAGCCGAAGTCGAGCGAGGGGCTCGCCACCACTTTGGCCGGCACCTGGATGGTGATCACGACCGGCAGGTGGTCGGAAGCGTCGTGCAGGGCGTTGGCGACCGCGATTCCGACCATCGTGTTCGAGCCGCCGGCGTTGATGTCGTTGTTGTACTTCGAGCCGTCGTTCCCGTAGGTGTACGGGTA
>JBBTLZ010000057.1:0-2178 GCA_038068435.1 Candidatus Eiseniibacteriota bacterium
GGTAGCCGTCCATCGCCATGAACAGGCCGCGGAAGTCGGCGCGCTGGAACGGGAGCAGCTTCGCCAGTGCGCCGCGGTAGGCCTTGAGCGGACCGGCCAGGCGCTTCCTGAGTGCCGCGACCTCCTTGCGCAGCGCCTGCGCGCTCGGCCCTTCGGCGCCCTCGAGCTGCGCGCTCTTTGCCTTGAGGTCGGCCTCGAGCGCCTTGGCCTCGGGCGCCGCCATGATCATGGCCACCACGTGCGGCAGCCGCTCTGCGGCGAAGAACATGTGCTCGGTGCGGCAGAGGCCGATGCCCTCCCCGCCGAACGCGCGTGCCTGTTTCGCGTCCCGGGGGATGTCGGCGTTCGAGCGCACCTTGAGGCGGCGGAGGGCATCGGCCCAGCGCAGAAAGGTCTCGAACTCGCCGCCCAGGTCGGGATCGATGGTGGGGATCCTGCCGAGGATCACCCGGCCGGTGGTCCCATCGAGCGAGATCCAATCACCCTGACTCACGCGAACACCGTCGACGCTGAACGCATGCGTGCGCTCGTCGACGCGGATCGCACTCGCCCCCACCACGCACGGCTTGCCCATGCCCCGGGCGACGACGGAAGCGTGGCTGGTCGCCCCGCCGGTCATGGTGAGGATGCCCTGTGCCGCATCCATGCCGTGGATATCGTCGGGCGTCGTCTCCTTGCGCACCAGGATGACACCCTCCTTCCGTCCCAGCGCGACCGCGGTCTCGGCGTCGAAGACCGCCCGGCCGACCGCGGCCCCAGGCGAAGCGGCCAGGCCTGTGGCGATGACCCGGGGCTTCACCTTTGGATCCAGGCGTGGGTGCAGGCACTGATCGATGTGGGCGGGCGTCACCCGCATGATGGCTTCTTCCTTCGTGATCAGACCTTCGTTCACCATGTCCACCGCGATCTTGACGGCCGCGGTCCCCGTGCGCTGTCCGGTCCGCGTCTGCAGCAGGTAGAGCGTGCCCTCCTGGATGGTGAACTCGAAATCCTGCACGTCGCGGTAGTGCTTCTCGAGCCGCGAGGTGATCTCGCGCAGCCGGCGGTAGGCCGCCGGCATCTCCTTCTCGAGCTCGTCGATCGGGCGCGGCGTGCGCACGCCGGCCACCACGTCCTCGCCCTGGGCGTTGGTCAGGTACTCGCCGTAGAAGCGGTTCTCGCCGGTCGCCGGGTCGCGGGTGAAGCCGACGCCGGTCGCCGAGGTCTCGCCGAGGTTCCCGAACACCATCGCCTGCACGTTCACCGCTGTGCCGAGATCGTCGGGGATGCGGTTCTGCTTGCGGTAGTAGATGGCGCGGTCGTTCATCCACGAGCGGAACACCGCCTCGCGGGCGAGCCCGAGCTGCTGCAGCGGATCCTGGGGGAACTCCCTGCCGGTGTGGCGGCGCACCAGCGCCTTGAACTCGGCGACCAGCGCCTTGAGGTCCTCGGCCGTCAGGTCCTGGTCGGTCTTCGCGCGGCGCTTGTGCTTGAACCGCTCCAGGTGCCCCTCGAAATCCCGCTTCTCGAGCCCCAGCACCACCGAGCCGAACATCTGCATGAAGCGCCGGTAGCAGTCCCACGCGAAGCGCGGGTTGCCGGTGCGGGCCGCGAGGCCCTCGACCGAGCGGTCGTCGAGCCCCAGGTTGAGGATGGTGTCCATCATGCCCGGCATCGAGAACCTGGCGCCCGAGCGCACCGAGACCAGGAGCGGATCGAGCGGGTCGCCGAGCCGCTTGCCCATCCGGCGCTCGAGCAGGGCCAGCGCCTCGCGGTGCTGCTCCTCGAAGCCCGGCGGCAGCGCCTGGCCCTGCGCGTAGTAGGCGCGGCACACCGCGGTGGTGATGGTGTATCCGGGCGGCACCGGCACGCCGGCGTTGGTCATCTCGGCGAGCCCCGAGCCTTTGCCGCCCAGCAGGTCGCGCATCTCGGCGCTGCCCTCGGCACGGCCTTCACCGAACGCATAGATGTATGGGTCGGACATTCAGCACTCCGGGTGGGACTGAGCCGCGTCCACGCGGTCGCGGATGCACCACGGGGGGTCGTGGACCGCGCAGCATAGCCGAGGACCGCCGGAGGCAACAAATGGAGCACGCGATCGAGGCACGCGGGGCCGGAGCAAAGCACGCGGGGTCGCATCGCGGCGTGCGTGGGGCCGGAGGGGACCGGGGCCCCCGGCGGGCCGCTCGCCCGCGCATC
>JBBTLZ010000058.1:0-7748 GCA_038068435.1 Candidatus Eiseniibacteriota bacterium
AGCTCGCGCTCGAGCGTGCGCTGGCGGGCCGACGCGGTCTTCTCCTCCTGGGCGAGCCGCTGGTGCTTCTGCTCCAGCCACGAGGTGTAGTTGCCCTCCCAGGGGATGCCCGCGCCGCGGTCGAGCTCGAGGATCCAGCCCGCCACGTTGTCGAGGAAGTAGCGGTCGTGGGTGACGGCCACCACGGTGCCCGCGTACTCCTTGAGGAAGCGCTCGAGCCAGGCCACCGACTCGGCGTCGAGATGGTTGGTGGGCTCGTCGAGCAACAATAGATCCGGGCGCTGGAGCAGCAGCCGGCAGAGCGCCACGCGGCGGCGTTCGCCGCCCGAGAGCGTCCTGACCGGCGTCTCGGGCGGGGGGCAGCGCAGCGCGTCCATCGCGATCTCGAGCGTGCGGTCCAGCTCCCACAGGTTCTGCGCGTCGATCCGGTCCTGGAGCTTCGCCTGCTCGTCGAGCAACTTCTGCATCGCCTCGTCGTCCATGGGCTCGGAGAACCTGGCACTCACCTCGTTGAAGCGGTCGAGGATCGCCTTCTTCTCCGCCACGCCCTCCTCGACCACCTGGAACACGGTCTTCGCCGGGTCGAGCCGCGGCTCCTGCGGCAGGAAGCCGACCGTGTAGCCCTTGCCGAGGAACGCCTCGCCGATGAAGTCCTGGTCCTCGCCGGCCATGATGCGGAGCAGTGAGCTCTTGCCGGCGCCGTTCAGGCCCAGCACGCCGATCTTGGCGCCGTCGAAGAACGAGAGCCAGATACCCTTGAGGATCTCGCGCTTGGGGGGGACCACCTTGCGGAGGTCCTTCATGGTGTAGATAAAATCGGGCGACATGGTCCTCGCTTCGGGTGGGAGGTGGGCGGCTGCCGACGTCAGGGGAGGAGCGGCCGGCAAAGATGCGCGAAAACGTGGTGCCGGCGCAAGCGGCCGGACGCGCGGAGTTCGGCGCGGCGCGCCGGGGGGCGACTAGCCGGTGACGGACGCGGCCGAGCGCCGGGTGCGGCGCACCAGCCACCACGCCCCGAGCGCGAGCAACGCGAGCGGCAGGAACGGGAGCAGGAACATCAGCATCCCGGCGCCAAGCGCGACGAGCGCCACCACCCCGAAGACGGCCACGAAGGGGAGCGCGACCAGCAGCGCGAGCCCCTTGATCATCCAGCCCAGGATGCGGAAGGGCAGGAAGACGAGCCAGAGGACGAGCCCGAACACCGAGGCCAGCACCGCGAAGACGACCACGGCCGCGAACGCCAGCGCACCCAGGACCAGCAACTCCGCCACGTCCGTCTCCTCCGTTGGTCGAGGTCCGGCGCGCCCGGGCCCGAGGGGCCCGGGCGCTGACGCCCGATTCAACACCGCAGGCCGGACTGCGGGCAAGAAGGAACTGACGGGCCGTCGTGGCCCGCCTCGGTCACCCCCGTGCACGGCGTTCTACGGGGCCCGGCCGCCTTGGGTTTCACCCCGCTGCCCCTGGAGCGCCCGGGCGGGCCGCCCAGGACCGTCCCGGCGTCGGGCCGGGAACCCCGCGGCCCCCCCGCCGGCGCCGCGAGGTCCGAGCGCAGCGGCCCACCCGTGGTCGCGCCCAGCCGCCGCTCTTGCTAGATTGTCGGCTTCCCACCCACCGCCGTTCCCTCAGGAGACACGCATGGCAACCACCCGTATCACCGTGATCAACAACGGCTCACTCCGGGTCGAGGGCGATTTCGAGATCGTCGACCAGGAAGGCCGTATCTTCGGGCTCGCCGGACGCATCCGTGTCGCGCTCTGCCGGTGTGGTCAGTCGAGTAACAAGCCCTTCTGTGACGGCAGCCACAAGACCTGCGCGTTCGATTCGATCCTGGTCGCGCGCGAGCTGCCGCCTCCCGCCCCCAAGCCCGCGTCGTGAGCGCCACCGCCCCGCGCGCCCCCGGACGCTAGCCGCCACATGAAGGCCCGGTCGGTCCTGGTGGCGCTGGGGGTGTTGGCCGGCGCCGCCGTGTGCGTGCGGCTCGGCTTCTGGCAGCTCTCCCGTCTCCACGAGAAGCAGGCCCTCAACGCGGCCCTTCAGGCAGCCGAGAGCGGGCCGGCACTGGTCGTGAGCGGCGAGCCGCCGGCGACCGAGCAGGCGCGCCAGCGGATGCTCGAGGTGACGGGCCGATTCGATGAGCGCCACCAGTTCCTGCTCTCCGGGCGCGCGCACGCCGGGGCGCCGGGCGTCGAGGTGGTGACCCCGCTATGGCCCACCGGCAGCGCCGTCGCCATCCTCGTCAACCGCGGCTGGCTCCCGGCGGCCGACGCGGCGACCGCGCGACTAGAGAACTACCCGGAACCCGCCGAACGGGTCGTGCGCGGACTCGCCGAAGCACTGCGGCACGGCGCCGGCGGCCCGCCAGTGCGCACGCTCGAGGCGGACAGTGTCACGCTCTGGTCGGTGCGCTGGCTCGACGCCGACTCGGTCGCGCCGCGGCTCCCGTACGCGGTCGCCGGATACCTGCTGCGCGAACTTCCGGGACCGGGTGTCCCGGATCGACCCCGCCGCTCGCCGCCGCGCCCGTACAACGAGATGACGCACCTGAGCTATGCCATCCAGTGGTTCCTGTTCGCCACCATCATGCTCGTCGGCAGTGCCACGCTCGCCTGGTCCCGCAGGCGGCGTGGCGCAGCGCCGCCCGCCACGGAGACCTCGCCATGATCCGCACGCACCATGTCGCCTCCCGGTCGCTGCTCGTCCTCGCCCTCATCGGGCTCGGTCCCGGTCGGGGGAATGCGGACGGCGGCTCGCAGATCCTCGCACGGCTCTGCGAGGAGTACTGGCAGGGCACGCTCAAGGCCAGCCCGACCACGGCGACCTCGCTCGGCGACCACCGCTACGACGCCCTGCTGGAGGACATCTCGCCGACCGGTCTCGAGCTGGAGCGCCAGCGGCTGGAGGGCGTGCTGGCGCAGGTGCGCACCGTGGACGAGCGCGAGCTGGCGGCCGCCGACCGCGTCACGCGCTCGGCGCTCATCCTCGAGCTGCAGAACGGGCTCGACGGCATCGCCTGCCATGTCGAGGATTGGGTGGTGGATCCGCTCAACGGGCCGCAGGTCGCCTTCATGAACCTGCCCGACATCACCGCGATCCGCACCCCGCAGCATGGGGCCGACTTCGTCCTGCGCTGCCGGGCGATGGGGCCGTATCTCGACCAGCACATCGCAAATCTCAAAGGCGGCCTCGGCGCGGGGAGGATCGCGGCCCATGACCCGGTGCGAAAGGTGCTTGAGGAGCTCGACGCCCTGCTCGCCCAGCCGGTCGAGAAGTGGGCACTGCTCACGCCGCTCGAGACGAAGCACGACGACTGGCCCCCGGCAGCGGTCGCGGCCTTCCGCTCGACCCTGACCGCATCCGTGCGCGACGTGGTGAAGCCGGCGTTCGCGCGCTACCGCGACTTTCTGCGTGGCAAGGTCATGCCGGTGGCGCGGCCGCAGGACCGGGCCGGGATCTCGTTCCTGCCCGGCGGTCCGGATTGCTACCGGAAACAGATCCGCATCCAGACCTCCCTCGACCTGACGCCCGAAGAACTCCACCGGCGCGGGCTCGAGCAGGTCGCGAACTTCCGCCGCGACCTGAGCGAGCTGAGCGTGCGCGCACTCGGCACCGGCGACATCGCCGCGATCCAGAAGAAGCTGCGCGGCGACACGGCCATGCACTTCCGGACCACCGCCGAGGTCGAAGCCAAGGCCAGCGAGGCGCTGGCGCGCGCGCGCGCCGCCATGCCCGCCTGGTTCGGCATCCTGCCCAGGACGCCCTGCGAGGTGAAGGTGATGGGGCTGTACGAGGCGCCCAACTCGACCATCGCCTACTACCGGCAGCCGGCACCCGACGGCTCGCGCCCCGGCTACTACATGATCAACACCTACAAGCCCGAGACGCGGCCGCGTTACGAAGCCGAGGCGCTCGCCTTCCACGAGGCGATCCCGGGACATCACCTGCAGATCGCCATCGCCCAGGAGCTGACCGGCGTCCCCGAGTTCCGCAAGCACCAGGGCACGACCGCGTTCGTCGAAGGCTGGGCGCTCTACACCGAGCGTCTGGCGGACGAGATGGGGCTCTACTCGGGCGACCTCGACCGCATCGGCATGCTGTCGTACGACGCCTGGCGCGCCTGCCGGCTGGTGGTCGACACCGGGCTGCACGCGATGGGGTGGAGCCGGCAGCAGGCGATCGACTACATGGTCGAGAACTCGGTGCTGGCGGAGAACAACATCGTCAACGAGGTGGACCGCTACCTCTCCTGGCCCGGCCAGGCGCTCGCCTACAAGGTGGGCCAGCTCGAGATCCTCAAGCTGCGCGACGAAGGGAAGCGACGGCTCGGGGCGCGCTTCGACATCAAGGGCTTCCACGACGCCGTGCTGCGCAACGGCGCGGTGGCGCTCCCGGTGCTGCGCGAGCAGGTCGAGGCGTACTACGCGCGGGTGGAGGCGGGGAAGTAGCCGGGGCGACGGGGGCCCTGAATCACGGGACCGGAATAACCGTTGTCAGGCGACGGGGTACCCGCTAGCCTCCTGCTGCATCCCGACGGGGTCCACCTGGGCCCGCACCCGCGGGATGCCGCGTCACCGCGCGAGCCTGCTCCCCGCGCGGCGATTCCTTGCGGGCCGGGGGACATCCCATGAAGTGCCGCGGTTTCTTCTCAGTGGCCTGGCGCTCGACGCTGGTCGTCATCGCAATGCTCGCGTCCGCCGCGCCCGCGGCCGCGATCGATGGCAAGCTCTGCTTGGACCTCATCCGCATGGAGCCGAGCGGGCAGGATGCCAAGCAGTTCAGCGATCCGGGGTGGGGCGGCGGGCTCCATCTCGTCCTGCCGATGCCCCAGCTGTCGAACATGTTGGCGGGCGTCGTGGGGATCGAGTACGTGAATCTGCTGGGCGAGACCACCACGATCTACGAGAGCCAGACCCTCCTGCGCGTCGAGCAGCAGACCAACCAGCACTACAGCCGCATCTACCTCGGCCCTGAGTTCGGTCCGCACGGGAACGGCACCTTCCGCCCGCATGTCGGGGCCGACATCGCCCTGGTGCTCTACGGCATCTCCACGGATGTCGTGGTGCCCGACGATTACAACCGGGAGCAGGAGATCCGACAGAGCCTGCGTGACGAACGCAGGGCCGCGTTCGGATACGACGTCAACGTAGGCGTCGACATCAATCCCTGGAACAAGGTGTCCATCGACGTGGGCGCGCGGTTCCTCAAGAGCTTCAACGTCCCGCAGTAGCTGGGCGCCGGCTCGGTGGCGATCAGTCCCGGTTACGTCCAGGGGTATCTGGGCGTCGGACTCTCGCTGGGGTGGCTGGAGCGGACGGGGGGCGGTAGGTAGTGGCGCCCGGGGGCGAACGACGGCAGGTCCTTCGCCACGCGCGCGGCGGCGGCGGTGAAGCCCATCACGCGCCCCCCTCGGGCTCCGAGACCTCGGCCAGCAACTCGTAATCGGGTGCGGTCGGACGGAGCAGCTCGAGCGCCGGCGGCTCGTCGGCGATCAGGTACTCGAACTGCTCGCGGAACGCCTCGATGCTGACGCCGGCGGCCGCCGCGAAGCGCGCCAGCTCCTGCGGATCCTCGAAGTCGTCACGGCGGATGCGGATCATGTAGCGGCGCGCGATGCCGTAGCGGGCCGAATGGACGTCCACCATCCGCACGCGCGCGCGCCCGGTCGCGGTATCGAGGAGCTTCGCGAACGGGATGGCGACGAAGTGGCCGGCCTGCATGGAGATCATGGCCGCGTTGCCGCCACCGAGCAGGAGCTTGGCCGCGCAGTAGCCCAGGTCGCGCGCGTATTCCATGTCCAACGGGATGGGGTCGGCGCAGCGCAGCTCGTAGCCGATGTTCTTGGCGGCGATCCTGGCCGTGAGGCCGAGGGGCTTCAGGCGGTGCAACACCGCCGCCTTCAGGATCTCGCCGAAGTTGACGTCCGAGATGTGGATGTTGCCGTGGGCGTCCCGTTCGGCCTCCTCGACCTCGGCCAGGTCCCGCGGGTCGATGCCGAGCATCACGCCCTCGGCGATCACCGCCACGCCGTCACGCCGGCCGTCGGCCAGGCGCTTGATGATGGCGCCGACCAGCGTGTCGACGATGGTCCGGAGCCGGATCGGCATCCGGAACTCCTCGGGGATGAGAGTGAGGGTGGCGCCCGCCGCCTTGCCGATGCCGAGCGCCAGATGCCCGGCCTTGCGCCCCATCGTGATCACGTAGTACCAGCGCGAGGTGGTCTTGGCGTCCACCATCAGGTTCTTGAGGACCTCGACGCCGATGTGGCGCGCGGTCTGGTAGCCGAACGTGTCCACGTGCGGCGGCAGATCGAGGTCGTTGTCGATGGTCTTGGGCACGTGCACCATGCGGATGCGGCCCGCGGCCTTCTCCTCGAGCTTCATCGCCGAGAAGGCGGTGTCGTCGCCGCCGATGGTGATCAGCATGGTGACGCCGAGGCGCAGCAGCGAGAGCACGGTGCTCTCGAGCAGCTCGGGCGAGGTGGTGGGATTGGCCCGCGAGATGCCGATGAACGATCCGCCGCGGAAGTGGATGCGGCTCGTGTTCTCGATGGTGAGCGACCGCACGTGGTCGATGTCGCCCTGCATGATCCACTCGAAGCCGTCCTCGACCGCCACCACCTCGACGTCCTCGAGCGCCGCCCGGATGGTGGCCGCGCCGATGACCGCATTGATGCCGGGCGCCGGCCCACCGCCCACCAGGATCGCCAGCTTCTTCCGATGCGTCATGCCGAACCCTCCTCGGGCGCCAGAGTAGTCCAATCGGGCGGGGGGTGGCGAGCGGGGCGCCGCCGCGCCCCCGGCCGCCGGTGCTATAGTCCCGCCGTTCCGCTTCCGTATCTCTGGGGACCCTGTGAGTCCCCGCGCCTGACCCGGGGCCCTGTGCGCCCCGCCACCGGAAAGGACGCATCATGAGCACCTCCCGCCTGAACGATCCGTTCGGCGCGCGCGCTGCGCTCGCCACCCCCGCCGGCGATCTCCAGATCCACCGCCTCGATCGGCTCGAGAAGACGCTCGGCCTGCCGCTGCAGCGCCTGCCGTTCTCCATCAAGGTGCTGCTCGAAGCGGCCCTGCGTGGCTGTGACGGCTACCAGGTCACCGAGGACGACGTGCGGCGCATCGCGGCTTGGAAGGGCGCCGGCGGCGATGCGGTGGAGATCCCCTTCAAGCCCGCCCGCGTCATCCTGCAGGACTTCACCGGCGTGCCGTGCGTCGTGGACCTGGCGGCCATGCGCGACGCGGTCAAGCGCCTCGGCGGGGATGCGAAGAAGATCAACCCGCTGGTCCCGGTCGACCTCGTGATCGATCACTCGGTGCAGGTGGATGTGTTCGGCAACGTGGTGGCGCTCGAGCGCAATGCCGAGATCGAGTTCGAGCGCAACCGCGAGCGCTACGAGTTCCTCCGCTGGGGGCAGAAGGCGTTCGCCAACTTCCGCGTCGTCCCGCCGGCCACCGGGATCGTCCACCAGGTCAACCTCGAGTACCTCGCCCGCGGCGTACTCACGGGACCTGACGGGGCGGGCGGCACCGCCGCGTTCCCCGACACGCTCGTCGGCACTGACTCCCACACGACGATGATCAACGGGCTCGGCGTGGTGGGCTGGGGCGTGGGCGGGATCGAAGCCGAGGCGGTGATGCTGGGTCAGCCGCTCTACCTGCTCATGCCGCAGGTGGTCGGCTTCAAGCTCACCGGCTCGCTGCGCGACGGTGTCACCGCCACCGACCTGGTGCTCACCGTGACCCAGATGCTGCGCA
>JBBTLZ010000059.1:0-4580 GCA_038068435.1 Candidatus Eiseniibacteriota bacterium
GCCCGAGGACGCGATCCGCATCCAGGACGGGCTCGGGACCGACATCGCGATGTCGTTCGACGAGCTGGTCGAGATGCCGGCGGAGGCCGGGCCGGTGCGTCAGGCGGTGGATCGCACACTCGACTGGGCGGCGCGGGGCTGGGAGGAGCGCGAGCGGCTGCGCGCGGGAGGTGGCGGGGCGATGGCCCTGTTCGGCATCGTCCAGGGCGGCGTGGACGCGACGGAGCGGCGGCGCTGCTTCGAGGGGCTCTCGCGACACGGCTTCGACGGCTGGGCGCTCGGCGGGCTGTGGGTGGGGGAAGGGAGCTCGCTCGGGCTGGAGATGGTGGAGCACGATTGCGCGATGTTCCCGGCCGACCGGCCGCGCTATCTCATGGGCGTGGGACATCCGGTGGACCTGATCGAGGCGGTGGCGCGCGGAGTGGACCTGTTCGATTGCGTGCTGCCGACGCGGAACGCCCGGCGCGGGACGGTGTTCATCTCGACCGGCCGGCTGGTGGTGAAGAACGCGGCCTACGCGGAGGACGAGCGACCGTTGGACCCGGAGTGCGATTGCTACACCTGCACCCGGTTCTCGCGCGCGTACCTGCGGCACCTGTTCGCCGCCCGGGAGCTGCTGGGCATGCGGCTCGCGTCGCTGCATGCGGTGCATCAGATGGTGAGCCTCGCGCGCGCGGCGCGGGCGGCGGTGCTGGACGGCCGCTACGCGACGTTCCGCGCGACGTTCCTCGAGAAGTTCCGGAGCCGGGCGACACTGGCGCCGGCGACCGGCGGATCGTGAAGACGGGTACGAACGACCTCAACCAAGGAGACGCTCGATGATGTGGAGTGACGCGCTGGCGCAGACCGGCGACGGGGGCGGGGCGCAGGGCGACCCGCGCATCGGCATGCTGCTCACGCTGCTGCAGTTCGTGCCCATCTTCCTGATCCTCTACTTCCTGCTCATCCGGCCGCAGCAGCAGCAGAAGAAGAAGCAGGAGCAGATGATCCGGGCGCTCAAGAAGGGCGACCGCGTGCTGACCACCGGAGGGATGTACGGCACCGTGCTCGGCGTCGACGACGCGAAGGTGGTGCTGCGGATCGCCGAGGGCCCGAAGGAGGACATCAAGGCCGAGTTCGCCAAGACCGCGATCGTCCAGGTGCTCGCGGAGCACGCGAGCTGATGGCGGTCCGCCCGGTGCGCATCTACGGCGACCCCGTGCTGCGCCAGAAGGCGCGCGAGGTCGCGGGGGTGGACGACACGGTGCGGGAGCTGGTCGCCGACATGCGCGAGACCATGCACGCCTACCACGGTGTCGGCCTCGCCGGGAACCAGGTCGGCGTGCTGCAACGGGTGCTGGTCGTAAACGTGCCGCTCGAGGATGAGACGCACGCACAGCTCGCGCTCATCAACCCGGTGCTCGACCAGCGCTCGGGGACCGAGGACGGCGAGGAGGGCTGCCTCTCGATGCCCGGCATCTACGAGAGCGTGCGACGGGCGCACCGGGTACGCCTGCGCGCCCTCGACGAGTCCGGCAGGCCGGTGGAATTCATCGCCGAGGGCTACCTGGCGCGCGCGCTCCAGCACGAGGTCGATCATCTCGACGGGGTGCTGTTCGTGGACCGGCTGTCGCCGCTCAAGCGCCAGTTCCTGCGCCATTCGCTCGAGGCGCTGGCGCGCGGTGAGCTGCCCGAGGACTACCGGCGGCCGGTGCCCGGGGGGACGCTCTGAGCCGGCCGCGCGTGGTGTTCATGGGCACGCCCGACTTCGCCGTGCCGGCGCTGCGCGCGGCGGTCACGGCCTGCGAGGTGGCGGCGGTGGTGACCCGGCCCGACCGGCCGCGCGGCCGCGGCCAGGCCGTGACCGCCGCGGCGGTCGCGCGCGTCGCCGAGCAGCTCCAGGTGCCGGTGATGAAGCCCGAGGACGTGAACGCGCCGGAATCGCGCGCGGCGCTGGCGGCGCTGGCGGCGGACCTGTTCGCGGTGGTGGCGTTCGGCGCCATCCTGTCGCCGGCGTCACTGGCGCTGCCGAGGCTCGGCTGCATGAATCTGCACGGCTCGCTGCTGCCCGACTACCGCGGCGCCTCGCCGGTGCAGCGGGCGCTGTGGGACGGACGCTCCGGCACCGGCGTGACGACATTGTGGATGGATGACGGCATCGACACCGGGGACATGGTGCTCCAGCGCTGGGTGGCGATCGAGGCCTCGGACGATGCCGGCACACTCGCCGCACGCCTTGCGGAAGTGGGCGGCCCGCTGCTCGCCGAGAGCCTGACGCTCGCCCACGCCGGCCGCGCGCCGCGGCTGCCGCAGGACCGGATGGCGGGCTCCTATGCGCGCAAACTCGGCAAGGGCGACGGGGTCGTCGACTGGGGGCACGACGCGGTGACGGTCTGGAACCGCCAGCGTGCGGTGACCCCGTGGCCCGGGGCCGCGACCGCGTTCAAGGACCGCCACCTGCTGCTGGTGCGCACCGAGCCCCACCACCTGATGCCGCTCGGCATGGCGCCGGGCACCGTGGTCGAGGTGGGCCGCGAGACGGTGGTGGTCGCCTGCGCGCCGGGGGCGTTGCGCCTGGTCACCGTGCGTCCGCAAGGGCGTGGCGACATGGCCGCGGCCGAGTGGGCGCGCGGCGCGCGCGTGCAGGCCGGTGACCGGCTCACGATCGAGAAGGAGGCGCACGCGTGAACGGGACTCCGCGGCCCCCCGGCTCCCCGGGCTCCCCCGGCTCCCCCGGCTCCATGGGCCCCGGCGGACGCGGCGGCAACAACCGCCGGCGCCGGCGCCGCCCGCCGGGGAATCCCGGTGCTCAGGGCGGCGGCTACGCGCCGCGCGATTCCCGTGCCCCGCGCGTGCGTCCCGAGGGTCAGGCGTTCGCCGAGAACCGCTCACGCCCGATCTACCCCGAGGCCCGTCGCGCCCGCCCGATCTACCCCGACGGCCGGCGCAGCGGGCGCCCCGGCGGACGCCCCAATGGTCGACCCGGCGGTCCGGGCGGCCGGCCGGCCCCCCGCCGGCGCGGGGCGGACCCCAACGCCCCCGTCCGCGGCGTGCGACCCGCGGGCCTCCCGGAGATGGAGGAGCAGACGCCCGTGCTGCCCGCGAATCCCCGCGAGGCCGCGCTCAAGATCCTTCACGCCGCCGACACCCGCAGCGCCTTCAGCGACCGGCTGCTGGACGGGGCGCACAAGGTCGCGAACCAGGACCCGCGCGACCAGGCGCTGATGCACGAGCTGGTGAAGGGCACGCTGCGCTGGCGCGGCCGGCTCGACTGGGTGCTCGACCGCCTGGTGCACATCGGCCTCTCGCAGGTGCAGCCGTGGATCAAGAACATCCTGCGCATGGGCGCCTACCAGATCCTCTTCCTCGACCGCGTGCCGGTGCACGCGGCGGTGGACGAGTCGGTCAAGCTCGCGAACGAGTATGGCCACCCCGGCACGGCGGGCCTCGTCAACAGCGTGCTGCGCCGGCTGGCCGAGGAGAAGGCGTCGATCGCCCTGCCCGACGGCGACGATGCCGAATCGCTCGCCGCCTGGGGCTCGCACCCGTTGTGGCTCACCGAGCGCTGGCTCGAGCGCTTCGGCCTCGAGGCCACACGCGCGCTCCTGCTCGCCGACAACCGGGCGGTGCCGGTCGGCCTGCGCGTCAACCTGCTGCGCGGCACGCGCGAGCAGCTCATCGAGCGGCTGGCCGCCGAGGAGGTGACCGCGACGGCCGCGCGCTACTCGCCGGACCTGGTCTGGATCGAGGGCCACCACGCGCCCGGCCGGCTCGCCGCGTTCAAGCAGGGCCTCTGCACCGCGCAGGACGAGAGCGAGGCGCTGGTCTCGCGGCTGGTGGCGCCGCAGGCGCACGAGCGCATCCTCGACCTGTGCGCGGCCCCCGGGGGCAAGTGCACGCACCTCGCCGAGCTGCTGGGCGACGAGGGCGAGGTGTGGGCGATGGAGCGCAACGAGGTGCGGGTGGTGTCGCTCCAGACCACGGTGGACCGGCTCGGGACGCATTCGGTGCACGTGGTCCAGGGCGACGGGCGCACCTACACCTTCCCGATGCCGTTCGACCGCGTGCTGGTGGATGCGCCCTGCACCGGCCTCGGCGTGCTGGCGCGCCGCGCGGACGCCCGCTGGCGCAAGGGGCCCGAGATGCTCGAGGAGATGCCGCCCATCCAGCTCGAGCTGCTGGTCGCGGGCGGCCGCCGCGCCCGCCCCGGCGGCGTGCTGGTCTACAGCGTGTGCTCGTTCGAGCCCGAGGAGACCACCGAGTTGGTCGATGACTTCCTGCAGCAGAACCCGCAGTTCGTGCTCGAGAGCGCGGCGGGCCTGCTGCCGGACGAGGTGGTGGACGCGAACGGCTTCATGGGCGTCTACCCGCACGTGCACGGCTGCGACGGGGCGTTCGCGGCCCGCTTCCGGCGCACATGAGCCCGCGCCGCCGGCTGCGGACCCGCTACCAGCGGGTGAGCGAGCCCGCGGCGCCGGACGTGCCCGCATCGGAAACCCCGACGCCTCCGGCGCCGGCCTCCGGGACGATCGAGGTGACTTCCGTCGCCATCCCCGTGGAGTCGATCGGGGAGCCGGCGGAGGCGTTCGAAATGCTGGTCA
>JBBTLZ010000060.1:0-14071 GCA_038068435.1 Candidatus Eiseniibacteriota bacterium
ACGCCGTTCGCACGTCCGACTTGGCGGTGCGCGCGCGAAGTCGCCCCGGGTCGCCCGATGTCTTGACCGCCGTCGGAAGTGGGTGTTAGATTTCGACCTCGCATTGATTTACGCGACATCGGTCGCCTCATTCGAGGCGGTATTCCCTCGGCTCGGACAGTCCCTCCGACCAGTCCCCATAGCAGCATCACCGTCGCACGTGTGGCGGGGAGGTGCCTCTTGAAGCAGTTCGCAGCCGCGCAGATCCGGAACGTCGCCCTCGTCGCCCACCACGGCGTGGGCAAGACCTCGCTCGCCGAAGCCATGCTGTTCCTGTCCAAGTCGACCAACCGTATCGGACGCATCGCCGACGGCACCACCCTCCTCGACTACGCGCCGGACGAGATCCGTCGCAAGATGACCATCAACCTCGGGCTGGCCCAGTTCGAGTGGGCGGGCCACAAGGTCAACCTGCTCGACACGCCGGGCTACCCGGACTTCGTGGGCGATGTCTACAGCGCTCTGCGCGTCGCCGACGCGGCCATCTTGGTGCTGCGCGCCAACGCCGGCGTCGAGGTGGGCACCGAGGTCGTGTGGGAGACGCTTCGTCAGGAGAACACGCCGACGCTGCTGGTGGTGAACATGATGGACAAGGAGCACGCCGACTTCGGGGCGGCCGTCAAGTCCGCGCACGACCGGCTGGGCCTCAATGCGGTGCCCACGCAGCTGCCGATCGGCGAGGCCGAGACGTTCCACGGCATCGTGGACCTGATCGAGAACAAGGCCTACACGTTCTCCGGGAAGGGCATGGAGGAGAAGAGCACGGAGGCCGCGATCCCCGTCGAGATGAAGGAGGCGGTCGCCTCCGCGCGGGCCCGGTTGATGGAAGAAGCGGCGACCGGCGACGAGGCCCTCATGAACAAGTTCCTCGAGTCGGGTGACCTCACGGTCGCCGAGATCCGCAAGGGCCTGTGCGAGCGGGTCGTCCAGGGTGACCTCTCGCCGGTCTTCTGCTGCTCCGCGTACCACAATCAGGGCGTCAAGGAAGTGCTCGATGAGGTCGTGGACATCCTGCCGTCACCCCTCGACGTGAAGCCGGCCGTGGGGCGGTCGACCAACGGCGGGGCCGACGTGGTCTGCGCCCCCGACGCTGGCCAGCCCTCGGCCGCGCTGGTGTTCAAGACCCTCTCCGAGCAGCATCTCGGCGACCTCTCGCTGGTGCGCATCTACTCGGGCCACCTCGAGGCGGGCAAGGACCTGGTCAACACCACCCGCAACCGCCCCGAGAAGCTGAGCACGCTCTACCATCTGGTCGGCAAGGAGCGGCTCGACTCCGCCGGCGCCACGGCCGGCGACATCGTGGCGGCAGTCAAGCTCAAGGAGACGCATACCGGCGATGCGCTCGCCGACAAGACGCGTCCCGTCGTGCTCGCGCCTCCGGATTTCCCGGGTCCGGTCACCGCGGAGTCCATCCACGCGAAGAACAAGGGCGACGAGGAGAAGATGGCGCAGGGTCTGGCCCGGCTGCACGAGGAGGACCCGACGTTCCGCAAGCAGTTCGAACCGAGCACCAAGGAGACCCTGGTCTACGGGATGGGCGACCTGCAGCTCGAGGTGATGGTGGACCGCCTGAAGAAGCGCTACGGGGTCGAGGTCCTGCTGAGCCGGCCGCGCGTGCCGTACCGGGAGACCATCAAGGGCAAGGCCCAGGACGAGTACCGTCACAAGAAGCAGACCGGCGGGCGCGGGCAGTTCGGGGAGGTCCACCTTCGTCTCGAGCCGCTCAAGCGCGGCGAGGGATTCAGGTTCCTGGACGAGATCAAGGGCGGCGTGGTGCCCAACCAGTTCATCCCGGCCGTGGAGAAGGGCGTCATCGCGGGGATGGAGCGGGGACCGCTCGGCGGCTACCCGGTGGTCGACGTGCAGGTGGCGTTGTTCTTCGGCAAGTACCACGACGTCGATTCGTCCGAGATGGCCTTCAAGATCGCGGCCGAGACCTGTTTCCATCAGGGCATGTTGAAGGCGAACCCAGCGATGCTCGAGCCCATCGACGAGATCCAGGTGCGGATCCCGGAGGAGTATCTCGGCGACGTGATGGGTGACCTGTCGGCGCGGCGCGGCCGGATCCTCGGCACCGAATCCGACGGACGCCACCAGGTGATCAAGGCGCTGGTGCCCGGATCCGAGCTCTACAAGTACGCGGCGCACCTGCGTTCGATCACGCAGGGGCGCGGCATGCACAGCGCGAAGCTCTCCCACTACGAGGAGGTGCCGCGCGAGATCGCCGACAAGGTGATCGCCGCCGCGCGCGCCGAGAAGGAGGCGGGCGCGCACGCCTGATCCGCGCGCGCCGCCCGATGACCCATGTCCGGCCATTCAAAATGGGCGACCATCAAGCGCAAGAAGGCCGCGACCGACCAAGCGCGCGGCAAGCTGTTCTCGAAGTACATCAAGGAGATCACCATCGCCGCTCGGCAGGGGGGCGGTGACCAGGAGGCCAACCCGCGCCTGCGCACGGCCATCGCGGCAGCCAAGTCGGTCAACATGCCGGCGGCCAACATCGAGCGCGCCGTCAAGCGTGGCACGGGGGAGATCGAGGGCGCGAACTACGAGGAGACCCAGTACGAGGGCTACGGGCCCGGTGGGGTCGCCCTGCTGGTCGAGGTGGCGACCGACAACCGCAACCGCACCGCCGGCGACATCCGCCACATCTTCACGAAGAACGGGGGCAACCTGGGCGAGGCGGGGAGCGTCTCGTACCTGTTCAAGCCGCGCGGCGTGATCCTGGTCGAGAAGAGCGCGGTGGCCGAGGACACGCTCATCGAGATCACCCTCGAGGCCGGCGCCGACGACGTCAACACCGAAGGCGAGAGCTACGAGGTGCTGACACCCCCCGGCCGGCTCGAGGCGGTCAAGCAGGCGCTCGCCTCCCGCAGCGTCCCGGTGCAGAGCGCCGAGGCCACCAAGCTGTCCTCGCTGCAGGTGCCGGTGGGCGAGAAGGACGCCGAGGCGGTCCTGCGGCTGGTGGACGCGCTCGAGGACCACGACGACGTCCTGAGGGTATACTCCAACTTCACGGCCCCCGACGAAGTGCTCGCCCGACTGTCCCGCTAGGAGACTGAGCTAGGAGCTCGTTCCGCCATGCGCGTCCTGGGATTGGACCCCGGCAGCCGAAGGACCGGCTTCGGCCTGGTGGAGAAGATCGGCAACCGCCTGCGCTGCGTCGCGCATGGGACGGTGGCGCCCGGCGCCCGGCTCGGCCTGCCGCAGCGCCTCCATGACATCGCCGCACGGATCGGGGAGGTGATGGAGAGCGGGCGTCCCGACACCGTGGTGGTCGAGGAAGCCTTCTACCACGAGAGCGCGCGCTCCACCCTGGTGCTCGGCCATGTCCGGGGCGCATTGCTGGTCGCCGCCGTGCAGCGGGGGCTGGCCGTCGCCGAATACAGCCCGCGCGAGATCAAGCTGAGCGTCGCCGGCTCCGGCGCCGCCGCCAAGGAGCAGGTGGCCTTCATGGTGAGGCGCCTGCTCGACCTGCGCGGGGCCGTCCCGGCGGACGCGTCCGACGCCCTGGCCGCCGCGCTCTGCCACCTCCACCGCGCGCGCCTGTCGGCGCCCGCGCGCGCCGCCTCGGCGGCGGCGCAGCGCCTCGAAGCGCTGCTCGCGGGGCGGGGGGCGCGATGATCGCCTCCCTGCGCGGCACGCTGGCCGGGAAGGAAGGCGGCCTGTGCGTGGTGGAGGCAGGAGGGGTCGGCTATCTAGTCCAGATCTCCACGCACACGGCCGCGGCGTTGCCCGAAACGGACGAGCCGGTGTTCCTGCACACGCACCAGGTGGTGCGCGAGGATGCGCTCATGCTCTTCGGCTTCGCCGAGCTCGAGGAGCGCCGCTTCTTCGAGCTCCTCATCACCGTGAGCGGGATCGGTCCCAAGGTCGCGCTCGCCGTCCTCTCGGGCCTCAGGCCGCAGGCGCTGGCACGCGCCATCCGCGAGGAGAATCTGGCGAGCCTGGTCGCCATCCCCGGCGTGGGCCGCAAGACGGCCGAGCGCATGGTGGTGGAACTGCGGGACAAGCTCGATGTTATCGCGCTGACCTCCGCGTCCGCACCCGCCGCATCAGCGGGCGTGCTGCCGCGAGCGGAGCGGTTCCAGGATGCCATCGCGGCGCTTGTGCGCCTGGGCTACAGTGGCGCGCAGGCGCAGGACGCCGTGCGCAACGTCGCCGAGGGTGGCGAGACGCTCTCGCTGGAGGACCTCGTGCGGCGGGCGCTGGTCCGGCTCGGCAGGGCGACGGCCGGGGTGCGCTAGGGAGGGCCGGTGAAGGAGACACGCAAGGACCGTCCGCAGGCGGTGAGGCACGAGCAGGCCTCGCACATGACCGATCCCGAGCCGTTCGCGGAGGACCTCAAGGAGGAGCCCAGACTCCGGCCGCTCGCGCTCGACGAGTTCGTCGGCCAGCCGGCGATCCGCGAGCAGCTGCGGATCTTCCTCGAGGCCGCGAAGCGGCGGGGCGAGGCGATGGACCACGTGCTGTTCCACGGGCCTCCCGGGCTGGGCAAGACCACGCTCGCCACCATCATCGCCCACGAGCTGGGGGTCGAGATCACCCAGACCTCGGGCCCGGTGGTCGAACGCCCCGGTGACCTCGCGGGCCTCCTGACCAACCTCGGGCCGCGCGGCATCCTGTTCGTGGACGAGATCCACCGGCTGAGCCCGGTGGTGGAGGAGTACCTCTACCCGGCGCTGGAGGACTTCACCCTGGACATCCTGCTGGACCGGGGACCCAGCGCCCGCTCGCTCAAGCTCAACCTCGAGCGCTTCACGCTGGTAGGCGCCACCACGCGCTCCGGCCTGTTGTCCTCCCCGCTGCGCGCGCGCTTCGGCCTCACGCTGCGACTCGACTACTACGCCGCCGCGGACCTGGCCCACATCGTGCGGCGCTCCTCCGGCATCCTGGGCGTCGACGTCAGCGACGAGGCCGCGGTCGAGATCGCGCGCCGGGCGCGCGGGACGCCGCGCGTCGCCAACCGCCTCCTGCGCCGGGTGCGCGACTTCGCCCTCATCAAGGCCGACGGGCGCGTCACACTGCCGGTGACGCGCGAGGCGCTGCAGCTGCTCGAGGTGGACGAGCGGGGGCTGGACGAGATGGACCGCCGTCTGCTGGAGGCGCTGATTGCCAAGTATCAGGGTGGCCCGGTGGGACTCAACACGCTGGCGGTCGTGGTGGGCGAGGAGCCGGCGACGCTGGAGGAAGTCTACGAACCCTTCCTGATCCAGGAGGGATTCCTCAAGCGCACGGCGCGCGGCCGCGAGGCGACCGCCCTGGCGTACATCCACCTCGGTTACGCGCCGCCAGCCTCGGCCGGCGCCCCGCCCGCCCGCGCGGCCACCGCGCAACCCGAGCTCCCGCTGCCCTAGGGCCTCCGTCCGCCGGCCGCGGCGACGGACCGGGCCCCTCGCTCCGTGCGTCTCCAAGACCTCGACTACGACCTGCCGCCCGATCTGATCGCGCAGCATCCGCCCGCGCGGCGGGAGGACGCGCGGATGCTGATCGTCGAGCGGGCGAGCGGGAGCCTCCACGATGCTCACATCCGGGATCTCCTGGAGCGGCTGCGCCCAGGGGACATCCTGGCGCTCAACGAGACGCGCGTGCGTCCGGCGCGCCTCGAGGTGCGGCGCCTGCCGACCGGCGGGCACGTCGAGCTCCTGTTCGTGAGGCCGGTCCCGACGCCCGCCGGGACCGCGGCGGGTCCCGCCTGGCGGGTGCTCGCGCGCCCCGCGAAGCGCGTCCGCCCGGGCGCCGTGCTCGAGGCCGTCGGCGGGACACTTGCGCTCGAGGTCGTGGAGATGGGGGAGGAGGGTGAGCGGGTGGTGCGCGTGGCGCGCGGAGACCTCGAGGCCACGCTTCGTGCCGCCGGCGAGCTGGCCCTGCCGCCCTACATCCACCGGGCGCCCGACCCCTCCGACCGCGAGCGCTATCAGACCGTGTTCGCGAGGGTGGATGGTGCGGTGGCCGCCCCCACCGCGGGGCTCCACTTCTCGGCGCGACTGTTGCGCTCGCTCGAGGCGCGCGGGGTGGGCAGCACGCGCACGGTGCTCCACGTCGGACCGGGAACCTTCCGTCCGGTCACCGCCGCCGACCCGCGCGAGCACCGCATGGACGAGGAGTACTTCGAGGTCACCGGGGAGGCCGCGGCCGCGCTCGTCGCGGCGCGCGCGGCCGGCGGCCGCATCGTCGCCGTCGGCACCACGGTGGTGCGAGCGCTGGAATCGGCCTGCGACGCCAACGGCGGTCGGCTGGGCGCGGCCGCGGGGTGGACGCGCAAGTTCATCCTGCCGCCGTACGAGTTCCGCGCGGTGGACGCCCTGCTGACGAACTTCCACCTGCCCCGCACCACGTTGCTCCTGCTGGTCGCCGCGCTCACCGGAGAGGACCTGCTGCGGCGCGCCTACGCGCATGCGGTCGAGGAGCGATACCGCTTCTATTCCTACGGAGACGCGATGCTGGTCGTCTGACGGGTGGCGGGGGAGGCGGCGACCGGGTATAATCGGGGCCGTCGCGCAGGGGGGGGCGGCCCGCAACAGGGGAGCACCCCGTTTTTGCATGACAACAATGACTTACAGCGGCGGGTTGCCGTGCTTCTTGAACGGCAGGCTCTGTCGCTTGTGGCGCAGCATCTCCAATGCGGCGATGAGTTTGGGCCGGGTGTCCTGCGGCTCGATCACGTCGTCGAGATAACCCAGCTCCGCCGCGATCCAGGGGCTGGCGAACTTTTCGTTGTACTCCGCGACCAGCCGGCGACGCTCCCCAGCCGGGTCGGCGGCGCGCGCGATCTCCTCCCGGTAGAGGATGTTGACCGCGCCCTCGGCGCCCATCACCGCCATCTCGGCGGTGGGCCAGGCGATGTTGAAGTCCCCACGGATGTGCTTGCTCGACATGACGTCGTAGGCGCCGCCGTAGGCCTTGCGCACCACGACGGTAAGCTTCGGCACGGTGGCCTCGCAGTAGGCGTACAGCAGCTTGGCCCCGTGGCGGATGATCCCGCCCCATTCCTGGCGGGTGCCCGGCAGGAACCCGGGGACGTCCTCGAAGGTGACGAGGGGGATGTTGAACGCATCGCAGAACCGCACGAACCGCGCACCCTTGACCGAGGAGTCGATGTCCAGCACCCCGGCCAGCACCTGCGGCTGGTTGCCGACGATCCCGACCGGGCGTCCGTTCAGGCGCGCGAATCCGACGATGAGATTGCCGGCGAAATGCTCGTGAACCTCGAAGAAGTCGCCGTCGTCCACAATCCGCCGCACCAGGTCCTTCATGTCGTACGGCCGGTCCGGCGCGTCGGGCACGAGCGTGGCGAGCCCCGGGTCGCGCCGCTCGATCGGGTCGGAGCACGCGCGGCGCGGCGGCTCGTCCGCGTTGTTCGCGGGCAGGAAGCCGAGGAGCCGCTGGATGTGGCGGATGCAGTCGGCGTCGTCGCGGACGGCGAAATGGGCGACGCCGCTCTTGCTGTTGTGGGTCATGGCGCCGCCGAGGTCCTCGAAGCTCACCTCTTCGGACGTCACGGCCTTGATGACTTCGGGCCCAGTCACGAACATGTGACTGGTTCCCTTGACCATGATGGTGAAGTCCGTGATGGCGGGGGAGTAGACCGCGCCGCCGGCGCACGGGCCCATGATGGCCGAGATCTGCGGGACGACGCCGGAGGCGAGGGTGTTGCGCAGGAACACGTCGGCGTAGGCGCCGAGGGAGAGCACCCCTTCCTGGATGCGCGCGCCTCCCGAGTCGTTAAGCCCGACGACCGGGGCGCCGTTGTCCATGGCGAGGTCCAGGATCGCGCAGATCTTCTTCGCGTTGGCCTCGCTCATGGTGCCGCCGAACACGGTGAAGTCCTGGGCGAAGCAGTAGACCAGCCGCCCGTCCACCGCGCCCCAGCCCGCCACGACGCCGTCACCGACGACACGCCTGCGATCCATGCCGAAGTCACGGCTGCGGTGGGTGACGTAGGTGCCGATCTCGACGAAGGAGCCCGGGTCGAGCAGCAGATCGAGACGCTCGCGGGCCGTCAGGCAGCCCTTCTCGTGCATCTTCGCGACGCGATCGGGCCCGCCGCCGGCGAGCGCCTGCTCGCCGCGGCGCCGCAGTTCGGCCAGCCGCTCTTCACGATTCAAGGATCCCTCCCGGATGGGGTGCGAAGCGCGCGGGCGAGAGTAGGGACCGGGCCGGGGGGGGTCAAGGACGAAGCCCCCGATCGTGCCGGCGCGCCGGCCCGTCGGCACGGGAGCGCGCGATGCCGCTGACCCCCTGGTCGCCCTGGAACCTGTGGCTCACGCCGCCGCCCGAGGGCGTGCTGCCGCTCGCCGGCTGGACGCACAGCCTGATGTTCGTGGTGCTCTTCTGCGCACTGGTGGACTTCGTGAAGCTGCTGGTGGAGCTGCTCGGGAGGAGCGAGGAGCGGCGCTTCTCGTCGGATCCCACGCTCGTCACGGCGGTCATCCCCTCGCGCAACGGCGCGCGCGAGCTGCCCGCTACGATCGGCGAGCTCACGAGATTCCTGCCTCCCGAGCGCATCCTGGTCGTGGACGACGCGAGCACCGACGACACCGGCCGCGTCGCCGCTGCGCTGGGCTGCCAGGTCCACCGCTTCGACCGGCGCAAGGGCAAGGCGGCGGCGGTCAACTACGCGGTGTACCGGGTCCGGACGCCGTACACGCTGCTCCTCGACGACGACACGCGGCTGGGCGGCGCGCGCATCCCGACCTCGCTCCTCTCGGAGGACGGCTTCGACGCCGTGGCGTTCCACGTCCTGCCGGACCGCCGCGACCGCGAGGGGGCGCGAGGGAACAACTTCCTGGGCGCGCTGCAGCGCTACGAGTACGGGAAGAGCATGGAGATCGGGAAGCGCTTCCACGACGTCACGCACTCGGTGGCCTGCATCTCCGGCGCGGTCGGCCTGTTCCGCACCGCGGACCTGAACCGACTGCACCATCGGCACACCGGCGTGTTCCAGGCGGAGGACCTGCAGCGCACCATCATCCAGCTGCTCGACCGGAACCGCATCGTCTTCGCCAACGAGCCGGTGTGGACCGTCGCACCCGCCACGCTCCGGCAGTGGCTGAGACAGCGCCTCACGGGCTGGTACCCGGGGCTCTACCATCAGCTGGCGAACTTCATCCGCCTGCTGTTCAGGAAGGGCGTATCGTGGCGACTGCGCTACGAGATGGCCTACAACCTCTACATGGTCGTGAGCGACCCGCTCAAGACTTGGTCGATCGTCGTCATCGCTCTCACGCCGGCCCTGCGGTGGTGGGGGCTGGTGCTGTACCTGACGTACCTGGCGTTCGAGGTCTATCCGTACTGGGTGGTGCGCATCCCCGGCGACCGACGGCGGGCGCCCCTCCTGGTGCTCCTTCTCTACCCGATCTACGGCGCGGTCAACACCGTGCTGCGCACCGCGTCCATCGCGACCTGGTTCTGGTTCCGCTACGTGACCGGCACCATGCGTCCGCGGCGCGGGCCTAAGGACCGGATCGCATGAAGCGCTGGATGGCTCTGCTGCTGCTGGCCGGTATCACGGCTGCCGCTCCCGCGGCGGCGACGCCGCCCGCCACCGTGGGCGGACAGTACCGTTACTGGTCGTTCAGTGACCGGAACGACCTGCGCGACGTGCTGGCGTACTGGGTGCCGGGGCCGCTCCACGTCCAGCTCGAGGTCTGGGACTTCGTGGACGCCGGCACGTCCGACCAGTTCCGGCCCGAGGTGGGCCTCCACCTGCGTGACCGGCGCCGCTCGGTCTACACGCTCCAGTGGCGGCACGAGCGCCGGCAGGAGCGATTCTGGCTCGGCAGCGACCAGGTGCTGAGCGACCACCTCGTCGGGCGCGCCGAGGTGAGCCCGATCGTCGCCACCGATTCCACGCTCTGGGTGGGGAGTCTCGGCGGCGACTATTACTGGGGGTCGTGGAACTTCCTCTCGGCGACCCTCGTCCGTGACCCGCGCTTCGACGGGCTGTGGGTCGTGCCGGTCCGGCTGCGGCTGGCCAACCAGGCGAACGACTGGTTCCAGGTGACGATTGCGCCGGCGAGCCGGCGTACGGTGGGGTGGGCGGTCGACGTGAAGAAGCGCTGGGTGCGGCTCGGCGTCGAGCGCAACAACCGCTACGACTTCACGCGGCGGGACAACACGATCGTCACGGCGGGCTTCGAGCTGGAGCTGCCCGGGAAGGAGTGACGCGCGGCCGCCGTCATGGACCGCACAGCGTCACGCCGCGCGGCACCTGCTATCCTCGCACGCCATGTCCCAGCCGGCCCTGAACCACATCGCCTGGTCGAAGGTCCACCCCTCGCGCCACCGATTCAGCCTCGCCGAGAGCGGTGTCGACGCCCCGGATCTCGAGGCCATGGGGCTGCCGAGCCGGACGGGGCTCCCGACCGCGGGCTACGCGCTCCAACCCGAGCTGGAGCAGATTCTCGGCGCGCGCTGGGGAGCGCCCGGGGGCCGGGTGCTGCTCGCCTCCGGCGGGAGCGAGGCCAACGCGCTCGTCTTCGCTGCGCTGCTCGGCCGCGGGGACGAGGTGCTGGTGGAGTCGCCCGGCTACGAGCCGCACCGCGAGGTGCCCCGCCTGTTCGACATCACCGTGCGCCGGTTCGAGCGGCCGCTCGCCGCCGCCGGCCCTTCGCTCGCCGCCGTCGTCGAGGCGGCCCTCGCTCCCGCGACCCGCATGGTGGTGCTGACCCACCTTCACAATCCCAGCGGTCGGCCGCTCACGCCCGACGATGCGCGAGCTCTGGACGGGATGGCCGAGCGTCGCGGCGTGTGGCTGCTGTGCGACGAGATCTTCCGCGACGCGGACGCGGGACCGACCGGGACGTTCGCCGCGCTCGGCCCGCGCTGGGTCGCGACCTCGTCGCTCACCAAGGTCTACGGGCTCGGCGGGCTCCGCATCGGCTGGATCGCCGGCGGCGACGAGGTCCTGGCCCGTTGCGCCGAGGTGCAGAACGGGCTCTCCGTCACGCCCGCCTTGCCGAGCATCGCGCTCGCCCTCGAGCTGGCGCCCCACCTCGACACGCTGCGCGCGCGCGCGCACCGGATGCTGGCGGCGAACCACGCCCGCTGGAACGAGCTGCTCGGCCGCGGGGTCCCGTTCGCGACCCCGGTCCCCGCCCGCGGGACCACCGCCTGGGCCCTGTTCCCCGCCGTGGGGCAGGGGGATGCCTTCGCCACCTTCGCCTCGGGACGCTTCGAACTCGCCGTGACCCCGGGACGCTTCTTCGCCGAGCCGCGCGGGATCCGCGTCGGACTCGGCACGGAGCCGGCGCGGTTCGCGGCCGCCCTCGACACCTTCGAGCGGGCCCTCGCCGCCTTCGCGGCGGGCGAGCCCGTGCGGGAGAACGCATGAACGACACCGATATCCTCCGGCGCATCCAGTCCGACATGGCCGCCGCCATGAAGGCGAAGGACGCCGGCACGCTGAGCACGCTTCGCATGCTCAAGACGGCGCTGATGGAAGCGAAGACGAAGAAGCCGAAGGACGCTCTTCTCAGCGCCGAGGAGGTGATCGAGGTGCTTCAGCGCTACGCCAAGAAACGTCGCGAGGCCATCGAGGAGTTCCGCAAGGTCGGGCGCGAGGACCTGGTCGCCAGCGAGGAGCAGGAGATCCAGGTGACGGCCCGGTACCTGCCGCAGGGGCTGGGCGACGACGAGATCCGCGCTCTGATCCGCGAGGCGGTGGCGAAGACCGGCGCGGCCGGCCCGAAGGACATGGGCAAGGTGATCGGCGCCGTGATGGGGCAGGCGCGCGGCCGCGTCGAGGGCGGCACGGTGTCCCGGCTGGTGAAGGAGATCCTCGGCGGCTGAGTGGTGCGTCAGCTCCGCAGCGTGTCGATCGCCGCACCCGCCGCACCCGCCGTGTCCGGGTCGGCGGGCGGTGAAGCCGGCCCGGGCGGCGAGGAGTCCGCGGGCGCCCCGAACAGCCATCGCATGAGCGCGGGAGGCGGCGGCACGCGGCCGATCGCGGCCAGATACTCCGGCTGGCTCAGCAGCCCGCGCCGCCACATGCGCGTGAGGATCATGCGCGCCCTTCGCTCGATGCGCCGCCCGGGATGGACCGGGTCGTAGCGGCGCGGGTTGATGATGACCGCCGCCAGCAGCGCCGCCTGCCGCGCGTCGAGTCGCGCCGCGGAGACCCCGAAGTGCGTCCGGGCCGCGGCCTCGATGCCGTAGACGCCGTCGCCCCACTCGATCAGGTTGAGATAGAGCTCGAAGATCCGGCGCTTGGTGAGCGCGCGCTCGAGCCGGCGGGTGAACAGGATCTCCTTGAGCTTGCGCGTCAACGTCCGCCGGTTGCCCAGGTAGAGGTTGCGCGCGAGCTGCTGCGTGATCGTGCTCCCGCCCCGCACGACGCGCCCCGCCGCCAGATTGTGCCTCACCGATGCGCGGAGCTCGTTCCAGTCCAGACCGCCGTGGCTGAAGAACGCGTCGTCCTCGGCGATCAGCACCGCCCGGCGCAGCAGGGGCGAGATGGTCTCGTAGGGGACCCATCGCTGGTCGATGCGTGCCGGGCGCCCGGTCGCTCGTGCTTCCGCGAGGCGCTGGCGCATGAGCGCGGTGCGCGCGGGGACCCGGCGCGCCAGCGAGGAGACGTCCGGGAGGGAGGCGGCGACGCCGGACACCACCACGACGCCGAGGGCCAGCACCAGGAGAGCCGCGGCGACGGCGCCGGCGGCGAGCAGGGCACGGTTCATCATCAGCGGGCCGCCGGGAGGAGCGTCTCCGGGACCGTGCGGGCGGAGGTCAGCGGCCGGCGCGCGGGCCGACCACCACGGCGGTCATGTCGTCGCCCTGCCCGGCGCTGCCGCGGAACTTCTCGACGTCCCGGAACAGGCAGCCGATGACCTCGGCCGATGGGAGCGTGCAGCAGCTCTGCCAGACGGTCCGCAGGCCGTCCTCGCCGAACTGGTGTCCCCGGGTGTCGGTGGCCTCGGAGATGCCGTCGCTGTAGAGCAGCAGGGCGTCGCCGGGGCCGAACGGGACCTCTCCGCGCTGGTAGTCCGCCGCCTCGAACAGTCCCAGCAGCAGCCCCCCCTCCGTCAGCTCTTCGATCGAGCCGTCACGCCGGCGCAGCATCGGGTAATTGTGCCCGGCGTTCGTGTAGCGCAGGACGCCGTGCTGGTAGTCCACCTCGCCGTAGAACAGCGTGATGAACTTGCCGCCGGACGCCGAGCGGGCGACGCTCCGGTTCACCTGCCGGATGGCCTCGGTGATCTCGCGGTCGCCGTTGCAGAAGGCGCGGAGCGAGGCCTGCACGTTCGACATCAGGAGCGCCGCCGGCACCCCCTTGCCCGACACGTCGGCGATGGTGATGGCGAAGCGGGCGTCGCCGAGCGGGAAGTAGTCGTAGTAGTCGCCCCCGACCTGCCGCGCCGGGACGACCTTGCCGTGCACCTCCCAGGGGCCGCCGGTGAGGGGGACCGAGGGGACCAGTCTCATCTGGATTTCGCGGGCCAGGTCGAGCTCGGTGTCCCTCCGCTTCATCTCCGCCTCGAGCATCTTCTTCTCCTCGGCTTCGACGCGTAGGCGCGCCTGCTCGATGACCCCGGCCGAGTTCGTGGCGACGATCGTCATGAGCTGGATCTCGTCGTCCGTCCAGCGGCGGCCCGGCGTGCGGTTGGTCACCGCCAGCATGCCGGTGATGCGGTTGTCCACTTTGAGCGGCACCGCCAGCACCGCCCGCACGCGGCTCTGAATGCGCCGGAGGGCGGGGAAGCGGTCATCGTCGAGCAGGTCCGGCGAGGCGAACTCGCCCCCCTTGACCATCAGGTAGCCCATGACGCTCATCACGACCGGCGATTCCCACGATCCCGAGTCGAGACCCGGCTGGTGCTTGCGGATCAGCGTCTTGGCGGTGGGAGGTCCGGTGTCCGGCCCGGACAGCTTGATGGATCCCTCGTCGGCCGAGAGCAGCCCGGTGGTCTTCTGGACGATCCAGTCGAGGATCGGGCGCAGCTCGGTGTTCGAGGCCACCACCTGGCAGAGCTCGGCGAGGAAGGTGAGCTCGGACTGCAGGATCTGCTGCTGGGTCGGCGCGGCGACCGGA
>JBBTLZ010000060.1:14171-15228 GCA_038068435.1 Candidatus Eiseniibacteriota bacterium
GAGCGTCGTGGCGCCGTGACCGTCATGACGGTCCACCGCCCCGACGTGCTCAACGCCCTGAACCGCGAGACCCTCGGCGAGATCGAGCGGTGCGCCCGCGCCTTCCTGGCCGACCCGGAGCAGGGCGCGCTGATCGTCACCGGCAGCGGGGAGAAGAGCTTCATCTCGGGCGCCGACATCCAGGAACTCGCGGTGCTCGACCCGCAGGGGGCCGAGGACATCTCGCGCTTCGGCCAGCGGGTGCTCGACGTGCTCGAGCAGTCGCCCAAGCCCGTCATCGCCGCCGTCAACGGCTACGCGTTCGGCGGCGGCTGCGAGCTGGCACTCGCCTGCCACCTGCGCCTCGCCTCCGAGAACGCGGTGCTGGGCCTGCCGGAGGTGAGCCTCGGCATCATCCCGGGCTACGGCGGCACCCAGCGCCTGCCGCGGCTGGTCGGGAGGGGCCGCGCGCTGGAGCTGATCCTCACCGGGCGGCGGGTCAAGGCGGACGAGGCGGAGCGCATCGGGCTCGTCAACCGCGTGGTGCCCCGCGCCGAGTTGCTCGCCGAGGCCGAGACGCTGGCGCAGTCGGTGCTCAAGAACGGCCCGCTCGCCGTGTCCGCCGCGCTCGAGGCGGTGCACCGGGGCCTCCAGCTCGGGCTCGCCGACGGGCAGCGGCTCGAGAGCGGCCTGTTCGGGATCCTGGCCGCGAGCCAGGACATGCACGAGGGTCTCAAGGCGTTTCTCGAGAAGCGCCCGGCGCGCTTCGAGCGCCGGTAGCCCCGGGGAAGGGAGGCGCGATGCAGGACGTGATCGCCATGCTCATCTCCACCGCCCTCGGCACGGCCGTGGGCTGGGAGCGGCAGATCGGGCGCAAGCCGGCCGGCCTGCGCACGCACACGCTGGTGTGCATGGGCTCCACACTCTTCGTGCTGCTCACCGTCCACGCCGCCCGCGACTTCGGCGGCGGCAGCGTCGACCCCACCCGCATCATCCATGGCGTGGTGACCGGGGTCGGTTTCCTCGGCGCGGGCAGCATCATGCGGCAGGAGGGGTTCGTCCAGGGGCTCACCACGGC
>JBBTLZ010000061.1:0-11860 GCA_038068435.1 Candidatus Eiseniibacteriota bacterium
ACCCACACGCGCCGCAGCGCGGCGGCCGCGAGGACGGAGGCTGGTGCCGGCGGGACGGTCGCGGCGGCGGTGGCGGCGCGCCGGGCCGCCGCGTCGCCGCGCCGCGGGGCGGGCAGCGCTTCCGGCACGTGGGCGGCCGCGCGCTCGTCCAGCCGCTCGCGCAGGGCCTCCAGCCAGCCGTGGGCGCGCGCCTGCGCCTCGGCGCTGCGCTGATGCACGCGCAGGTACGCGGTGATGAAGGGGCCGAGCCAGGCCGGTGAGGCGGTGTCCGCGCCGGCCGAGGCCCGCAGGCCGAGCGGCGTGAACAGCTCGCGCTCCACCGCCGCCACCAGGCGCGCCGCGCGCTCGGGAGGCAGGAGCGGCGGCGGCAGGCTCACCGCGAGCAGCTGCGACGGCGAGAGCCCCGGGCGCGGGCCGTCGGCGGTGAGTGCCTCGTAGAGGCAGCCGCGCTTCTCGTCCCACATCGCCGCCAGCATCCGCGTCTGGTGCTCGCGCGCCCAGGCGAGGTAGAAGGCACCGCTCTCCTTCCTTCCGGTGAGGCGCGCGAGCTGGGCGGTGGCCACCAGCGCGTGGAACCAGAGCGCGTTCAAGTCCGCGCGGCAGCAGGCCGCCTCGCCCTCGCCGGCGCTCAGCAGCCCATCGGCCCCCACGCGGATGCCGCCGCGGGTGCCGGCGCGATACGCCTGCATGATGCTCTCGACCGCCGGGTAGATGGCGTCGCGCACCAGCTCCAGATCCTCGCTGCGGCGCGCCAGCAGCTCGGCCGCGTGCACCAGCCACAGCGCCGGAGCGGGATCGCCGTAGCGCGGCCGGCCGCCGGCGGGGTCGAAGGTCTCGGGTGCCAGCCCCTCGTTGAGATACTCGACGTAGCCGCGCAGCACCTCGCGCGCGGGCTCGAAGGCCCGCAGCGTGATGAGCGCGGGCAGCGCGCGCAGCGTGTCCTCGCCGCGCTCGGCGCCCGCCGGGAGCGAAGCGAGGAGCGTCGTGCGCTCGCCGCGCTGGACCAGGCCGTCGGCCAGCGCCTGCGCCAGCCGCGGCACCCACGGGTCGCTCGGCTCCACCAGCGGCGCGGACCGTCGCGCCAGCGTCTCGCCCGGGCCGCCGTGGGCGGTGGCGGCCTGGCGTGCGGTGAAATCGGCGCCTGCGAATGCGGCCCGGCGCCAGCGTGCGGATCGGTCGCGCTCGCCGCGGGCGAGCAGCTCGACGCACTCGGCGAGGGTGCGCGGCGGTGGTGCTCCGAGCCGGCCTTCGACCGCGAGGGCGCGGAAGAGATCCTCCTCGATGGCGGCCACCACGTGGAAGGCGCCGCCCACCGGCAGTGCGCACTCGAGGTAGCCGGGCACGAACGCGTCCTCGGTCGCCTGGTCGGGCGCGCGACGGGACTTGCCGCGCCCGGGCGCGCGGCCGGGCTCGGGCCGGGGCTCGGCGGGATGGACGAGGCCCCGCTGCCAGACGCGCGCGGGCATGAAGGCACCGCTGTGCCACAGCGTGAGCGCCGGCCACCCGGGCCCCGCCTCGAAGCGCACGCGTCCCGGCACCGCCTGGGCCGCGCCGCGCACGCCATCGCTCTCGCGCTGCAAACCGTGCGGGTCGCGCGCGGCGATGAGCGGGCTTACGGTGAGCCGGGCGGACGGCCCGTCGAGATGGCGATAGGCGACGGCGACGGCGTTGTGACCCTGCACCAGGAACACCGACTTCTCGAGCGTCACCCCACCGGCGCGCCAGCGCCAGGCCGGCCACGGATCGGCGCGGAACTCCTCGAGCAGCAGGTGGCCCGCGGGGCGGGCCTGGTAGCCCGGCGCCGGGCCGGCCGCGGGCGCGCCGCCGTCGCCGGGCGTCGCCGCCGCGTAGAGGTTGCAACCGAGCTCGACGCTCTCGGCGCCCGCGTGCAGCCGCTCGTCGAGCTTGAGGAGTGCCACGGCGAGCCGCCCGTGGGGGCCCGCGGCGATCAGCAGCGCGTGTGCGCGCCGCGTGTGCGCGCCGGCGGCGGTGCCTGAGGCGGAGCCGCCGAGGCCGTTGGCGAGCAGCCATTCCCTGGCGAGGGCCGCATCGAGATCGGAGAGGACATCCTGTCCCAGTCGCATAGGCGAGGAAAAGATAGCACGACCGCCCCGCTGCGGGGCACGGCGAGACGACGCAGGCCCGCTACCGCGCTCCCGGCTTGCTGAGCAGTGAGCCCAGCGGCACGACGCTCACGCCGCCGAGGCGCCGGGGCTCCAGCGCGCGGGGCAGCCAGCGCTTCGTGAGTGGTGTGGCGCGCAGCATCACCACCAGGCGGCCGCGCTCGTGCGCCTCCTTGAGCAGCGCGTTCCAGCGCCGGTCGAGCGCCTTGGTCTCCGACCGCCTCGCCTCGCCGTCCAGCACCTCGTCCGGCTCGGCGTAGTTGACCCCCATGTCGGCGGCCAGCGACTTGCACACTGCCCCGGCGGCGGGGGCCACGTGCAGGAACGGCACGTGCCGCCGCTTGAGCTCGCGGTAGACGGCGGTCATCACCGTCATGTCCTGGGTGGCGAGCGAGCCCATGTGGTTGGCGACCGCCGCCACCGTGCCGGCCTGGTCCAGATAGCGCCGCACCGTGGCCGAGATTCGCCGCGGCTTCATCGAGACCAGCAGCGTGCCGGGCCCGGGGTTGATGCGCGGGTAGTTGAGCGGCTCGAGCGGCAGGTGGAGCACCACCTCGCGCTGGCGCTCGCGGGCGTGCAGGAGGAGGCGCTCGCTCGCCTTCGTGCCCGGCACCACCGCCACCGCGAACGGCGCCGGCAGGGCGAAGAACGAGTCGGCCTGCACGGCGTCCTCGCCGAACCCGTAGAGCACCAGCGCCACCCGCGCGGGGTCGCTCACCGCATCCTCCGGACCCGCACGCCGGCGCACGATGAGCACCTCGTGCGTGGGCCGGCGGGGGAGGCCCACCAGCAAGCGCACCACCTGGTCGCCGTCGTCGGTCCAGCGCTCGCCGCCCTCGAGCACGACGGCGCCGTGGTCCTCGAGCGTGCGCGTGAGCGCGTAGTTGGCCTGGAGGAGCGAGGCGGTCGGCCGCAGACCGATGCGCCAGCGCACCGGGGCGGCGCCCTGCTCGAGCGGTGTCTCGGTCACGCTGTCGCGCGGGACCCCGACCGACGCCAGTCCCAGGTGGAGCTGCTTGCCGACGAGGCGCAGCAGATCGGCGCGGTCGCCGAGACCGACCGTGCGGGCGACCGCGAGCCGGCCCGCGTCGGAACGCAGGGCCCGCACCGTCTCGCCGATCAGGAAGAGGCCGAGGGCGGTGGCGGCCAGCAGGCCGAGCACCCGGGGGACGAGGACGCGAGGGCGGGTCTTGCGTTTGGGCATGGTGGGGAGGGCAGCGGCCGCACGGTACGCACGCGGGTGGCCTCCGTCAACGCGGGATCGGCGACGCCCGCGCGGGGGATGCGGTGGCGGACCCCGGGTCTGCGGGGGGCCCCGAGGAGCCCGGACGCGGCCCAGTTGTGCAGGCGGACGGCCCGTCCTTTTTGCAGTTCGGTGACATGCCCCTGTGACCCGGGTGACAGCCTTGTACCCGGTCAGGCCGATAATCCAGCCAACGCGGCACATCAGCATCTCGCCGCACCACATCATTGGAGGTGGGCCAATGAAGTTCGCTCGACTCGTCTGTATCGCGTTCGCCGTGACCATGATCGCAGGCTGGGCGACCTTGTCGTTCGCCGGCGACAAGGACAAGGCCGCCGCCGCCTCCGCGGCGCACGCCTCCGGCGCCTGTACCGCCGAGATGGCGGCCAAGTGCACGCCCGAGATGGCCGCGGCCTGCAAAGCGAAGATGACCGCCGCCTCCGCGGCGCACGCCTCCGGCGCCTGTACCGCCGAGATGGCGGCCAAGTGCACGCCCGAGATGGCCGCGGCCTGCAAGGCGAAGATGACCGCCGCCGCCGCCAGCTCTCCCACCACGAAGGCCACCGCCGTGACCGCCTCGGCCAGCGGCGCGTGCAACATGAAGGGGATGAAGGCCACGGCCGCCGCGACCGCCGCTGCGAACGGCGCGGGCTCCACGAAGGGCATGGGCGCCAGCGCGGCCGCCGGCCAGTGCAACAGCCACGGCATGGGGGCCATGGCCGCCATGAGCGCGCACGACGACTGCGAAGCCTGCCTCGACATGTCGAGCTGCAGCGACGCCCTCGACGACGCCGGCGCCCACCGCCAGGCGGTGCGTCTCAAGAACGGCGTGATGTACGTCTACACCGCCGACTCGCCGGGCAACGTGAGCGCGGTGCAGGCCGCGGTGGCTCGCCGCGGCGAGCACATGGCCCAGCTCGCGTCGGCCGGCGACAAGGCCCGCCTGTGCGCGGAGTGCAAGAGCATGCGGGGTGCCATGGCGAGCGGCAAACTCACCCGCGAGGTCGTGAACATCGAGGGCGGCTCGCTCACCCTCATCACCTCGACCGACCGGGCGGTGGTGGCGAAGATCCACGCCATGACCGATCAGAAGGTGGCGGCGCGCACCAAGAGCTAGGTCTCGCAGCGCCGGCCCGTCCCGCGGGCCGCGCAGTCAGTCACGGAGGGCCGGCCCCGCGACGCGGACCGGCCCTCCGCGTTGCCCGGGACCGGGCCAGGGGCTAGGCTTCCCACCCTATGGCGATCTCCCGCTTCAGCCGTCGCGTGCTCGGCGTCGTCGGCCTGGGCGTGGCCTTGCCGGCGGCGCTGCTCGCCGGCCTGGGCGTCTACCTGACCCTGCGCATCTCCGACGCGGTCCACGGGCAGAGCGTGCGCTACAACCTCTATGTCGCGCAGCAGGTCGCCGCATCCTTCGAGCAGGAGCTGCTCGCCAACCTGCAGCGTGCCGCCGGGCCGGCCGAGATCGCCGCGCGCAACGGCCAGGGCAGGGAGGAGATCGTGGCCGCGCTGGCGGCCGGCACCGGCGAGTTCGCGGCACCCCTCTTCGTGCCGCTGGACGACCTGTCGGGCTTCGACCTGCTGCTGGTCGAGCACCAGCCGCTGGTCTACGCGCGGGGCATGGGCCGCGACGCGCAACACTGGTTCGCCGGCCTGCTGCTGCGCGGCCCCGACGGGCAGGTGATGGGCGCCGGCGGCTGGTGGCTCGACCCGGGGGGGTTTCTCACCACCCACCTGCGGCCGGTGTTCGAGGAGCGGCTCCCGCAGGACGCGCGCATGTACGGTGGCATCGAGTCCACCCGCGGCCTGAGTGTCCAGCTCTCGGGGCCCGACGGGTGGCGCATGATGCTGGGCCGTGATCCGGGCTATTCGCGCACCGCCTACGCCGAGCCGCTCACCGGCCCGTTCGCGGGCTACACGGTGCGGGTCGCCGCCACGTCCAACGCGGCGGTCGTGTGGGCGGACCGCTTCGTCACCCTGCTGGTGCTGTTCATCGCGCTCATGGGCGTGGTGCTGATCGGGGCGACGTTCTTCGGCCTGCGCTACACGGTCCGCCAGCTGGAGCTGGCGCAGATCAAGTCGAGCTTCGTCTCCAATGTGTCGCACGAGCTCAAGACCCCGATCGCGCTCATCCGGCTGGCGGTCGAGACGCTCGAGATGCGGCGGCTCTCCTCGCCCGCGGACAGCGAGAAGTTCCTGCGCAGCATCAGCCGCGAGGCGATGCGGCTCAACCAGCTGGTGGACAACATCCTCGATTTCGCGCGGCTCGAGGCGGGCAAGAAGGTGTTCCAGTTCGGGCCGGTCAACGTGCTGGACGTGGCGCGCGACGCGGTGGAGAGCTTCCGGCCGCGGCTCGAGCACCAGGGCTTCCGGCTCGAGGTCGAGCTGCCCGCCGATCTGCCCCCGGTGCGCGGCGACGCGGCCGCGCTCTCGCAGTGCGTGCTCAACCTGCTCGACAACGCCATGAAGTACTCGCGCAACCGCCGCGAGGTGAGAGTGTCGGCGGCGGCGCGCGCGGACGAGGCGGGGGCGCCCCAGGCCGTCGCGGTCTCGGTCGCCGACCGGGGCATCGGCATCTCGCCGCGCGACCAGAAGAGCATCTTCGAGAAGTTCGTACGGATCGAGACCGGGCTGGTGCACGATGTGAAGGGCGCGGGCCTCGGACTGTCGCTGGTGGACCAGATCATGCGCGCCCACGGCGGGCGTATCGAGTTGAAGAGTGCCCTCGGGGAGGGCAGCACGTTCACGCTCGTGCTGCCGGCGGTGCGCGGCGCCGAAGCGACGCGACCCGAGCCGCAGGCGCAGGCCGCGTCGTGAACCCGGACGGAGGCGGAGGAATCATGAAGCACGTGCTGATCGTGGAAGACGAGGAAGGGCTGCTCGAGGGCCTGGCGCACAACTTTCGCTACGAAGGCTACGACGTGATGACGGCGCGCACCGGGCCCGAGGGGCTCAAGATGGCGCTCAAGCAGAAGCCGGATCTCGTGGTGCTCGACATCATGCTGCCTGAGAAGGACGGCTTCACGGTGCTCAAGGAGCTGCGGCAGCGCCACCGCGAGATGCCGGTGCTGGTGATCACCGCTCGCAACTTCGAGGCCGACGTCCTCAAGGGCTTCGACCTGGGCGCGGACGACTACCTGACCAAGCCGTTCGGCGTAAAGGAGCTGCTGGCGCGCGCGAAACGCCTCATCCAGCGCGGCCCGACGACCGGCACCGTTCCCGGAACGACCGTCTACACGTTCGGCGACGTCGAGCTGCGCTTCGAGCCGCGCGAAGTCTACAAGGCGGGCAAGCAGGTGGCGCTCTCGTTCAAGGAGTTCGAGCTGCTCAAGTACATGACCGAGCACCGCGGCCGCACCGTGTCGCGCGAGGAGCTGCTCGAGGAGATCTGGGGCGTGGATGAGGAGCTGGGAGTGACGACCCGCACCGTGGACACGCACGTCTCCAACCTGCGCTCCAAGCTGGGCGCCGGGTTCGCGCAGCCGTTCATCGTCGCGGTGCACAAGGTGGGCTACAAGTTCGTGGAGCCGGCGTAGCGGGTGAGGCGACCGGGCGTGCCCGCCCGCGGCGAGCGGCACCGGCTACCCCAGCAGCTCTAGATCGGCGAGGTCGCGCGGACGGCCCAGCGCCCGCTTGTTGTGGATGAGCTGCGCCCGGCCGATGAAGGGGCATTCGAGGTCGCCCATCCGTCCCGTGACGCGCTCCCGCCATGCCTCGGTGAACTCGAGGCCGGTCAGGCTGGTCAACAGGTCGACGCGACGCGGCGGCACGCCGATCTGATACACCATGCCGGGCGTCCTGAGATCGGCTTCGCTCAGGTCCTGCAGCGGGGCGCCGAAGGCCCGCAGCGCCCGGATGACCCGCGCGGCGTTCTCTGCCGTCGGTTCCACCCACAGATCGAGGTCGCCGGTGGCACGAGGACGGGAATGGAAGGTGACGGCATACGCCCCGACGACCAGGAAGCGGGCTTCAGCGGCGGATAGTTCGCGTAACAAGGCGATGAAGTCGCTGTTCACCGGCGTCCCATCCTTTGAACTGCCAGAGCTCCAGGCTCAGCCGCCAGGTCTCCTCGACCCGCTCATCCGGGCTCAACCGGGCCCAGAACTCGCGGTCGATTCGATCGGCCTCTTCGCCGAGCCGGGCCTTCTGGACCGTGATCTGCCGCGCGCGCCTCGTGTCCATCGCGGACGACCCTATCACGCGGGACCAGTGCACGGCGCCGCGATTCCGCTCACGGGTTGTCGACCACAACGGCCCCACGTCGCGCAGCGCCGATGGTGACGAGCGTGCCGAGCATGGCGATGATCCCGCCGAACAGGAGCGGTCCTCCTCCCTCTCGCTAGGGGCGGTCGTGGTGCGCCGGCGATTCCCGCTCCCCCGCGGCGCGCGCCAGCTTCGCGAACTCCTCCAGCGTGAGCGTCTCGCCCCGCCGGTGCGGGTCCACGCCGGCCTGACGGCAGAGCCGCGCGATCGTCTCCTTGCCGAGGCCGAGCGCTTCCTCGAGCGTGTTCATGAGCTGCTTCCGCCGCATCTGGAACGAGCCGCGGATGATGCGGAACAGCAGCGCCTCGTCGGGCACCTCGACCGGCGGACGCTCGCGCAGGAAGAAGCGCACCAGCATGCTGTCCACCTCGGGGCGCGGCCAGAATGCGGACGCGCGCACCGACATCAGCGGCTCCATCAGGGCGTGGTAGCGCGCGAACAGGGTGAGCGAGCCGTACTCCGGGGTGCCGGCGGCCGCGGCGAGGCGCTCGGCGTACTCCTTCTGCACCAGCAGCACCGCGCTCTTCACCGCCGCGCGCTGCTCGAACAGGCGCTCGAGGATGGGGGTGGTGATGTTGTAGGGGATGTTGCCGACCACCGCGAGATTCGCGGCCTCGTGCCGCGCGGCGAGCGCAGCGAGGTCGAGCTCGAGGAAATCATCCTCGACGAGTTCGACGCCCGGGAAACCACTCAGCTCCTCGCGCAGGAGGGCGGCGAGACCGCGGTCCATCTCCACCGCCACCAGATGGCGCACGCGCCGGGCGAGTCCCAGCGTCAGCGCGCCGGCGCCCGGCCCGATCTCCACCGCCACGTCGCCGGGGTCGAGCCGGCAGTGCTCGACGATGCGCTCGGCGATCTCCTCGCGGACCAGGAAGTTCTGGCCGAAGCGCTTGCGGGGCGAGAGGCCGTGCACGGCGAGCAGCTCCTTGACGCGGCTCGCTCCGGTGGCCTCGCCGGCGGCGCGCTGGCGGATGTAGGAGGAGGCGCGGGGGGCGCGGGAGGGGCGGGGCATGCGCGCAGTGTATGCGCGCGGGGGAGGGACGAGAAGGGGCGAGCGGGTCGGCGCGCAGGCTGCGCCGCTCGTGGCGGCGGGGCCGGGTCGGCGCCCCGGGATCCGGCGGGCCTCAGGCCGTCAGGCGCTTGATCTCGCCGTCGAGGGCCTCGCGCGCCATGTCGCGCGCGTACGGATCGATGGAGGTGGCGACCACGTGGCGCAGCACCGCCTGCCCGTCCTCGCCCATCTCCATGAGCGCGTAGGCCGCGTGGTGACGCACCCACCACGACGGGTCGGTGAGTCGTGCGGCGAGCGCGTGGGTCGCGAGCGGGGCCCGTACGCGTCCCAGGGCCCTGGCGGCCTGCGCCCGCACCTGCCAGGCCTCGTCCTTGAGTGCGGCCATCAGCGTGGTCGCGCACTCGATCGCCTGCATCAGCCCCAGCGCGCGAGCCGCGGCGGCCCGCAGGTCGAGGCCGCCCTCCACCAGCCGGCGCTCGAGGAACGGCCGCGCGTCGCGGAAACCATCCGCGCCCAGCGCGTCGACGATGGCCAGCTCGAAGTGGGGGTTCGACCCGCCGCGCATGAGGGCCTGCACGATGACCGGCAGCCCGCTCCGCCCGAACGCCCGCAGCAACGCTACCAGCCCGTTGCGGTGGCGGTGGGCGAGAGCATCCTGGTGCGCGAGGATCCAGCGCAGCGCGCCGCGGTCGCGATAGCGCGCGAGCGCCATGGCTGCGGCCAAGGTGACCATCTCCGGGCCGCGCGTCATCGCGCGGCGCAGCGCCCGCCACGACGCGCGCGAACGGAGCAGCGCCAGGCGGCGGGCGGCGAGCACGCGGCGCCACGGGGAGTCGTCGGCCAGCGCTCGGCGCTCGGCGGCCGCGTGGCGGGACCCCGCGAGCGCCTGCGAGAGCCGGAGCCACTCGGAGCGGCCGAGCCGGAGCGAGAGCGACTCGAGCACCGTCCAGCAGGTGCCCTCGTCGGCCTGCTCGGTCGAGCGCAGGAGCTGGGCGTCGGACAGGGTCCCGTCGAGGAAGCGCCGGAAGCTCTCCGCCAGCGTCCCGCGCCGGCGGCGCGCGCGGCGGCGCGCCCGGCGGCCGTGCGCCCGGACGGCGTAGATGGAGATGGCGATGATCGCCAGCACCACCGAGACCGCGAGTGGGAGCGGCAGCGAGAGGTCGGTGAAGGGAGGGAGCATGTCGGCATTGGTTTTCGGCAGGAGGAGCCGCGGGCTTGAGCCTCGACACCGAGCCCCCGGTGCGCGTCGGCACCCACTCAGCCGGTGTGCGCCCCCGGCGGCTGTGATAGGAGTCCCGCCGTGCCGCCCGGACTGGTCCGGCGCGCGGGGAGGTCGTCGTGGGCGAGACGCAGTCGGCAGAGGTCCGCCAAGTCGTCGAGCGGCTGGCTCGCGCGCTCGACGCCGACGATCTCGCGACCGCGCGCGCCTTCCTGGCCGACGATTGCGTCTACGAGACCGGCAACGAGACGCGGCGCGGACCCGACGAGATCTTGGCCTCGTACGCCGCCGCCTCGGCATGGGCGCATCGCGTCTTCGACGAGGTGCGCTACGAGAGCACGGTGGGGCCGGTCGCGGGTGCCACCGCCACCGTGACCTACACCGACTACCTGTTCAAGGCCGGCGGCCGCTGGCATCGCCACCGCTGCCGGCAGGAGTTGACGGTCGGCGGGGGTGGGCGGATCGCGCGCATCGTCCAGCACGAGATGCCCGGCGAGCGCGAAGCGCTGGAGGCCTACCTCGCCGAGTGCGGGATCGAGCGGTGAGAGACGGCGCCGGCGCCGGTCGCCGGCGCGGCCGCTAGGCGCCACCCGAGGCCGACGGCGCGGCGTCCGCGAGCGGGAAGCGGAACAGGTCGCGCGCGTTGGCGGTGGTGATGCGGTCGGCCTCGGCGGGCGTCCAGCCGCGCAGGGCGCACAGCCGCGGCACCACCCGCGCCAGCAGACCCGGCTCGTTGCGGCGCAGCGTGCGCGGCTCGGGCTCGAGGTAGGGTGAATCCGTCTCGAGCACCAGCATCTCTGCCGGCGCCGTCCGCACCGCCTCCTCGAGCGGCGCGTGCGCGTAGGTCAGCACGCCGCCGAGACCGAGCTTGAATCCCAGCGCGCGCGCGCGCTCCGCCGCCGCCGGGCCGTCGTCGAAGCAGTGGAGCACGCCGCCCGCGGCCGGCCGCAGCTCCTCGAGGATCGCGAGCGTGTCCTCGAGTGCCGCGCGCTGGTGGATCACCACCGGCAGGCCCAGCTCGTTCGCGAGGCCGACCTGCGCGCGGAACCAGCGCTCCTGGTGGGCCCGCGGGGCGTAGTCGCGGAAGAAGTCGAGCCCGGTCTCGCCGATCGCCACCACCCGCGGGTGACGGGCGTGGTCGCGCAGCGTCTCGAGGTAGGTGTCGGGCACCCTGGCCGATTCGCTCGGGTGGACGCCGACGCACAGGTAGAGGTTCGGATGCTCGCGCGCGAGGTCGTGCGCGCGCGGCACGATCTCGGGGGCGTAGGCGATCTCGACCAAGTGCGTGATTCCCGCATGATGCGCCCGGTCGAAGACCTGCTGGCGGTCGCGGTCGAAGCGCCGGTCGCAGAGATGGCAGTGGGTGTCGATCACGGGTGCGTGCGTACGCGCGGCCGGCGGCGGCGAGCCCGGCGCTACGCCTTCGCCTCGAGCTCGATCCGCGGGAAGAGGCTCTTCACCTCGCCGAGCGGGCGTCCGGTGAACGCACCGCCGCCGTACGCGGGCCGCGCGGCGTCGCCGCGCACCTCGCCCGGCGTGCCGGGGAGTGCCAACAGCGCCCACAGCTCCTCGCTCTTGTGCGGGATCGCGGGCCACGCCCACACCGCCACCAGCCGCAGCGTCTCGAGCAGGGCATTCAACGCCGTCGCCAGCTCGGCGTGCCGCGCGGGGTCCTTCGCCACCGTCCAGGGCTTGACGCGCTCGATGAACTCGTTCGCCCGCACCACCGGCGTCCACGCCTGATCGAGCGCCTCGTGCACGCGCAGCTCGTGGAAGGCCTTCGGCACCTGCTCGGCGGCGCTGGCGGCGGCGGCGATCAGCGCATCCAGCGCCGCGCGGGCGCTCGCGTCTTGGAGGGATGCCGGGTCCCAGTCGGCGGGCGGGGTGCCTTCGAAGTATTTGTGCACCATGGTGACGCTGCGGCTGGCGAGGTTGCCGAGGTCGTTCGCGAGGTGGGTGTTGCAGTGCTCGACCAGCTGCTCGAGCGTGAACTCGCCGTCGCG
>JBBTLZ010000062.1:0-3331 GCA_038068435.1 Candidatus Eiseniibacteriota bacterium
GCGCATCAGCCGCGTCCCGGCTTCACCCGGATGCGGGCGTCCAGCGCCATCAGCCCGCGCCCGGGTGGGAGCACGCGCACCGGGTTGAGGTCCATCTCCTCCAGCTCGGGGTGCGCCTCGGCCATTTGGGCCACGCGCAGCAGCGCCAGCTCCAGCGCCGCGATGTCGGCAGGCGGCGCGCCACGGTAGCCCTCGAGCAGCCGGTAGCCGCGCACGCCCCGCACCAGCTCGCGCGCGTCGCGGTCCGTGAGCGGCGCGACCCGGAAGCCGACGTCGCGCAGCAGCTCGACGTGGATGCCGCCGAGTCCGAACATGATGATGGGGCCGAACGAGGGGTCGCGGCTCATGCCGATGATGATCTCGGTCCCTTCGCGCACCAGCGGCTGGATGAGGGCGCCGCGCATCTCCCCCGCCTTGCCGAGCGCCGTGAGCCGGTCGCGGATCTTCTGCCAGGCCGCCCGGACCTCCGCCGCGCCCCGCAGGTCGAGCACCACGCCGCCCACGTCCGACTTGTGGGTCAGGGTCTCGGAGTCGAGCTTGAGCACCACCGGATACCCCAGCGCGGCGGCGGCGGCGACCGCCTCGTCCACCGTGCGCGCGAGCCGCCCCGCCGGCTGCGGGATGCGGTACGCCTCGAGCACCTCGGCCACCTCGTCGGGCGCGAGCCAGCCGTCGCCCGGGCGCGCCGCCGCGCGCGCGACGACCCGTGCCGCGCGCTCGCGGTCCACCTCCTGCTCCACGGGCTTGCCCTCGTCGGCCGAGCGCCAGTGGCCGTAGCGCACCGCGTGCGAGAGGGCGATCGCGGCCGATTCGGGGAAGGCGTACGAGGGGATGTTTCCCTCGTGCAGGGTGCGCAGCCCCTCGGGCACGCCGTGCGAGCCCATGAAGCACGAGAGCACCGGCTTGTGCGGCCGGCCCGCGGCGTCGGCCCGACCCGTGGCCGCGGCGACGCCGCGCACGATCGCCTCCGCGACCTCGGTCGGCGTGGTGACGATGGGCGGCACGTAGAGCACCAGCAGCGCGTCCACCTTCGGATCGCCGAGCACCGCCGCCACTCCCTTCTCGAACGAGGCGGGTGTCGCCGAGGCGATCATGTCCACCGGATTGCGCGTCGAGGCTTCGGCGGGCAGGAACGAGCGCAGCGTCGCCACCGTCTCGTCGGTGAGGATGGGCACCTCGAGCCCGTGGGTCTCGCAGGCGTCGGAGGCCATGATGCCGGGACCGCCCGCGTTGGTCACGATCCCGACCCGGCTGCCCGCCGGCACCGGCTGGTTGGCGAGCAGCATGGCGACGTCGAACAGCTCTTCCATGGTGTTGGTGCGGATGACGCCCGACTGGCGGCACAGCGCCTCGACCGCCGCGTCGGCGCCCGCGATCGAGCCGGTGTGCGACGAGGCAGCCCGCTGACCGGCGCGGGTGCGGCCGCTCTTCACCGCCACGATCGGCTTGGTGCGCGCGACGCGCCGGGCGATCTGCGTGAACCGGCGCGGGTTTCCGAACGACTCGAGGTAGAGCAGGATGATGCGCGTGCCGGCGTCCTGCTCCCAGAACTCGAGCAGGTCGTTGCCCGACACGTCCGCCTTGTTGCCGACGCTGACGAAGTGCGAGATGCCGATGTTGAGCGTGGCGGCGTATTCGAGGATGGCGAGGCCGAGCGCGCCGCTCTGCGACGAGAACGCCACCGAGCCCGCCGGCGGGTAGGTGGGCGCGAAGGTGGCGTCGAGCCGCACGCCTGCCTCGGTGTTGAGGATGCCCAGGCAGTTGGGTCCCAGCATGCGCATGCCGTGCGCCCGCGCGATCTCGAGCACGCGCTGCTGCAGGGCGGCGCCCGCCTCGCCCGTCTCCTTGAAGCCGGCGCTGATGACCACCACGGCGCGCACGCCCTTGCGGCCGCACGCCTCCATCACCGCCGGTACGTGCGCCGCCGGCACCACGATGACGGCGAGGTCCACGGGGCCGGGTACCGTCTCGATGGTCGGGTAGGCCGCCACCGATTGGACGACCGGCGCCTTCGGGTTCACCGGATAGACGGGCCCGGTGAAGCCGTGGGCGAGCAGGTTATGGAAGATCGCCCCGCCGACCGTGCCGGCGTCCCGCGAGGCGCCGATGACGGCGACCGAGCCCGGGCGGATCAGGGCCTGGAGAGAGTCGATCCTGGATGCCGGTGTGGCGGGTGCGGGCTCGACGGCGATCGCCCTCGTCATGCCATCTCCTTGCGGCGCGGCGTGTCGGTGTGCGCGGCCGCGGGCAGTCTCGCACAGGCGCCACGGGCGGGCCAAACCGGCCGGCGCCGAGTCGCGGCTACATCAGCGTCGAGGTCATGCGGAGTGCGGCGGGGATTCGTGACGGCGGGGGCGCGGGCAGCGCGGCGGCGAGGGCAGGCGGCGCGGCGGCGCGCGTCTACGCGGCGCGCTCGTCCGCGTCGTCGTCCGGGAACTCGCCTTCGGCGCGCTCCCAACCCTCGAGGTCCTCATCGGGCCACAGCTGGCCCTGCCGCTCGTCGTCGAGCATCTCGAAGCGCGAGGCCGAATGCTGGCCCGCGTCCGGGTCGCCGGCGGCGGCCGCATCCTCGTGGAAGGCAGCGAGCGACTCGAGATCCTGCCGCGCCGGCAGGTAGCCGGGGTGGATCCACAGCGCGTGCTGGAGCAGGCGCACCGCCTCCTCGGCGGCGCCGAACTGCAGGCAGGCCGAGGCGGCGAGGTAGTGAAGCTCAGGGTGGTGCGGCGAGAACGAGAGCCCGCGCAGCGCGCGCGCCAGCGCCGCCCGCAACCGGCCGCGCCGCAGCGCGTCGGCCGAGGCCGAGGCGAGTGCCGCCGCAGCACCCGCGTCGGGCGGGGCATGGAGGCCGGGGATGTGGCGCTTGAGCTCGATGACCGCGCGCGCGATGGAGAGGCGGACGACCGGGTCAAGTGTGCGCGCGCGCTCGGCCGCCACGCGGTCCGCCAGATGCGCGAACACGACGGCGATCTCGTCGAGCGAGGGGCGTGACGACTCGGACACGAGCGCTTCCTCCTGCCGGTGAACGATGACCAGGGCTGCGGCGGGTAGCCCTGTCATCGGCAGGAGGTCGCCCGCGCTGTAGCGATTCCGTCCACTCGCGGCCGCCCAAGGGCCGCCGTCAGACACGCACGGTCCGGCGCGTCCGCTCGAGCCACCAGGCCCAGGGGATGAAGAGCCAGCCCAGCAGCCCGAATAGCGCGATGGCGTGCTCGGTCGCGCCGGCGGGCAGCGGCTGTAGGTTCCCGATATGGCTCTTCCGGGAATCGGGTGGGTGGGTCCGGCGCCTCACCCGCTCTGAGTGGACGCCGACTCATCTCGGGGGCGCCGCGGA
>JBBTLZ010000063.1:0-5192 GCA_038068435.1 Candidatus Eiseniibacteriota bacterium
AGCGCCGGGGGCCAGCGGCAGGCCCTCCTCCTCGTCGGTGATCCCGATCGCCGCCCGCGTGTCGCTGGTCGCCTTCCCCTCCAGCCCCACCTGGGTCAGGTGGTTCTCGGCGTAGGCGATGTGGGCGAGCAGCATGCCGATGGTGTTCATCCCCGGCGCGGGCTGCCAGCCGAGATCTTGGGGCGTGAGCCCGCGCGTGTCGTCGAGGAGCGCGCGACGTTGCTCGTCGAGCTGCCACAGGAAGCGGGCGACGGTCTCGGAGCGGAAGCCGGGCGGGGTTTCGAGCAGGGTCTGAAGGGACGGGGCCATGGTGTGCTCCGGTTGAAGGTTGCGGGTGGTCAGCCGACGCTGCTCGAGATCCGGTACATGTGCCTCAGCAGGTTGATCTGGCCGTAGTGCCCGGCCTCGTGCTCGACCAGATGGTAGAGCACCCAGCGCAGGTTGATCACCGCGCGTGCCGACCCGTCGGGGTCCTTGATCGTGATCTTGCGGTCGAGGTCGGCGGCGGAGAGTCCGGCGAGCACCTCCTTGGTGTGGGCACGGGCGCGCGCCAGCAGGTCGTCGTAGAACGCGAGGTCCTTATCGCTGAGCGTGGCCGGTGGCAGGCCGCCCGCGGGAAGCGGCAGGCCGTCATCGTCAGCGCCGATGCCCAGCACGCTGGCGACGTCGGACGCGGACATGCCGAGCGGGCCGACCTGCATCCAGTAGACCTCAGCGATGGCGACATGCGCGAGGAGCATGCCCGCGGTGTTCAGGCCCGGCGCCGGCTGCCAGGCGAGGGCGGCGGGGCCGAGCCCGCGCGTGTCCTCGCCGAGCCGCCGGCTCTGGTCGTCCATCTGCGCCACGAACAGGCTCGCCTCGCGCGCACGGTAGCCGGGCGGGGGGACGAGGATGCGGCGCTGGATCTCGGTCAGGGGTTCGCCATCGGCTTCATCGTCATCGGGTCGCGCAGCGGCAGGTGCTTCGGCTCGCCGCCCGCCATCGCGACGATCTTTGCGTCCTCGTGCTTGGGATCGCCGAGCATGATCTCCTTGGTGTCGCCCACCATCAGCACCGACATCTTCGCGGGGTCGAGCAGGCGCCGCGCCACGCGCTGCACATCCGCGGCGGTGACGGCCCGCAGCTTGTCGCGGTACTCGGCCCAGAAGGCCGGATGCTTCTGATAGCGGCCGGTCAGCTCGTCCACCGCCAGCAGCCCGGCGATGGCCGAGGCGGTCGCGAACTGGGTCGGGAACGCTTCGATGAAACCGTTCTGCGAGGTCTCCAGCTCGTCCGGCGTGACCAGCGTATCCCGCATCTTGCCCAGCTCGGCGGACGCGATCTGGAGCGCGTAGGCGACCGAGCGCACCTTGGACTGGAAGATGAGACGGAACGGCTCAGCGTAGTAGACGCCCTCGCCGAGACGCGTGCCCACCTGGTACGCCAGACCCTCGTCGGAGCGGATGCGGTTGACCAACCGCGAGGTGAAGCCGCCGCCGCCCAGGATGTCGTTCATGATCCGCATGGCGTAGAGGTCGGGGTCGTCGCGCTGGATGCCGCGGATGCCGAGCGAGACGCGGCCCTGGTTCACGGCCTTGTCGACCATGAACCACCCCGCCGAGGCGGCGGCCGCCGGGGCCGCCGGGGCGCCGGGCCGCTCGCCCGGGGTCGGCCACTTGGCGAACGCCTTCTCGAGCTTCTTCACCATGGCGGCGCGGTCGAAATCGCCCGAGACCGCGAGGATGAAGTTCTTCGGCCCCACGAAGCGCTTGTGGAAGGCCATCAGCTCGTCGCCGGTGATGCCCTTGACCGAGGCCTCGGTGGTGTAGCGGTTCGACCAGTGGCCGTCGCCGCGCATGAGGAAGCCGAACTCGCGCTCCTCGATCTGGGCGCTCTCGTCGTTGCGTTGCTTCATGGACTGGAGCAGCTGGTCCTTGCGCAGGGTCAGCCGGTCGTCCTGGAAGGCCGGGTTCTTGAGACAGTCGACCAGCAGGACCAACCCCTCGTCGATGTCCTTGGAGAGGAGGTTCAGCGTGGCGCGCGATTCGGACCCGCCGATGGGCGGTCCACCGCCGCCGAACGGACCGCCACCGCCGCCGCCCGTGCCCGACTCGAGCACGGCGCCGAGGAACGCCACCCGATCCTCCACCTGGATCGCCGTGCGGGTGGTGGTGCCGCCGCGGGTGAGCAGGTTGACCATCGTCGCGGCCACACCCTCCTTGCCGGCGGGGTCGAGATCGGGGCCGATGCGCATGAGCACGTTGACCGTCACCAGCGGCAGGTCACGGTCCGGCACCAGGTAGGCGACCACGCCGTTGCCGAGCGTGACGCGGTAATCCGCGGCCCGCGGCGCCGCGAAGGTGAGCGGCGGGAACTTGAGCTGCTCTGGGCGGGCCGGGATATCGTCGGCGCGCGCTGAGTGGCAGGGTGCGGCGAGCGGCGCCAGCGCCGCCACCGCCAGCGCGAGGGCGGCAAGGCCCGGCGCGCGACGCGTGTTCGTCATGACCTTCGTCACTTGCATGGGGCGTCTCCTCCTCGCTACTTCTTGTCGAGCTGCTGCATCCGCGCTTCGCATTTGGTACGGATGTAGTCGATGGCCGGCTTCATCTCGGGCGGGAGCTGCCCCGACATCGAGTCGAGGCGCCCCAGCATTGTCTGGAGCTGCGCGCTGTCGGTGGCCGAATCGATGCGCCCCAGCATCTGCTTGATCATCCCCTTCGCCTGGGCGGACATCCCGGCGAGCGCCGGATCCTCGGGCTCGCTGCCGCCCTTGCGGGTCCAGATGGCGACCGCGCGGTTCTCCTTCGTGAAGTACGTGTTGGCGACCCGCTGGACGTCGGCGGCGGTGATGGTCTGCACCGCGTCGTCGATCCTGTCTGCCATCCGCCAGTCGGCGGTGCCGTCAGCCACGCCGTAGCGGATCATCACCAGGAAGTTGCTGGTGAGCTGCCGGTAGGCCGAGGCGAGATAGCGGTTCTTGACGCTCTGCAGCTCCTCGGCGGACACCGGCTCCTTCTTGAGCTTGTCCAGTTCCTTGTCCACGGCCTTCTCGAGCTCTTCCGGCGTGTGGCCTTCCTTCGCCTCGGCCCGGATCGCGAACACCCCCTCGTACTTCCGCGGCTCGCTGTTGGCCGAGACGCTGGTGGCGAGCTTCTGGTCGAGCACGATGTTGCGGTTGAGCCGCCCGGTGTTGCCCGAGAGTACCTCCGAGAGCACCTCGAGCGCGGGCACGTCCTTGTGCACCAGCGCCGGCACATGCCAGCGCATGGTGACGGCGGGGTTGGTCTCGGCCTCGCCGTAGAAGCGCTTCTCGGCGAGCTGCTTGGTCTCGGTCGTGAGCATCTCGGGGGCGGGCCGCTTGCCGGCCGGGATCGAGCCCAGGTACTTCTCGGCCAGCGCCAGCGCCTGCTTCGGGTCGAAGTCGCCCACCAGGATGGCGGTCAGGTTCTGCGGCGCGTAGTAGAGGCTGTAGTACTCGTCGGCCTGCGCCTTGGTGATGGCGGCCACGTCGCTCGGCCACCCGATCACGGGCCAGCTGTAGGGGCTCGAGTCCCAGAAGACGGCGTCGAAGGACACCTGGAACTTGCCGAGCGGCGTGGATTCGACCGAGCGGCGGCGCTCCTCGTAGACCACGTCGCGCTCGGAATAGAACTCGCGGAACACGCGGTTCTTGAGGCGGTCCGACTCCATCCAGAACCACAGCTCCAGCTTGTTCGCCGGCACGGTCTCGAAATAGAAGGTCATGTCCTGGGAGGTGAACGCGTTCATGCCGGTGGCGCCGTTCTTGGACAGCACCAGGTCGAACTCGTTCTTGACCATGTTGGCCCGCTGCTCGACGACCAGCGAGTCGAACCTGGCTTCGAGCTGCTTGTAGCGCTCGCTCTTGGCCTCGGGTTTGGTCATGTCCTCGAGCTCGCCGCGCCGTTGCGCCGCCCGCATTCGCGACAGCTCCTCACGGATCTGGTCCTGGATGCGCTCCTGCTCCTCGATGAGGCGCTCGTCCTTGGCGTAGTCCCGCGTGCCGATGGCGTGCGAGCCCTTGAACATCATGTGCTCGAACAGGTGCGAGATGCCGGTGATGCCCGGCCGCTCGTTGACCGAGCCGACGTGGGCCACCCAACCACCCGCGACGGTGGGCGAAAGGTGGCGCGGGATGAGGAGCAGCTTCATCCCGTTGGAGAGGAAATGCTCCTCGACCTTGAGGCCGGCCGCGCGCGGCTTGGCCGCGGCACTCGCGGTGGCGCCGCTCTTCGCAGCCGCGAAGCCGCCGTGCGGCGCCAGCGCGATGGCCAGTGCCGCGCAGGCGCAGAGGACGGCCCGGGCGGCGTGGCGGTGGGGCGTGGACATGAGCGTGCTCCTGTCGTGGAAGTCGTGCAGCCTGTCATCGGAGGGGGGGACAGGCGGGGGATGAAACTGGAACCCGGGCCGCCGGTCAAGCGGTATGGTCACCAGCGCGGCAACCGAGCCGGCCGAACGCCGACTTCCAGAGGAGGTCCGACCATGCGTGGCCTGACCCAGGCAAAGTGTGTCCCCTGTCGCGGGGGAGTCCCGACGATGAACGACGCCGAAATCGCCGGTCTCCTGCCTCAGGTGTCCGGCTGGACGGTGTCCGAGGTGGGGGGTGTGCAGCGCATCCAGCGCGAGTTCGTCTTCAAGGACTTCCGCTCGGCGATGGATTTCGCGGTCCAGGTCGGCGAGCTCGCCGAGCGCGAGCAGCATCATCCCGACATCCATCTGGCCTGGGGCAAGGTGATGGTCGAGACCTGGACCCACAAGATCCGCGGTCTCCACGAGAACGACTTCATCCTCGCCGCCAAGATCGACGCGATCTACGCGGGGTGACCGACCGCGCCGGGCTGTGACCTGCGCACGAACTTCGACCCCCACGCGGCGACGATGGTCGTCTCCGGCTACACCGTCATCACGGGCTGGGCGACCTTCGGCTCCCCGGAGAACGCCGATCCCAGCGTGCCAACCTCAACTCGTGGGAGGCCTACTGATGATCGCTCCCGAGGCGAAGGTCCACAGAGAGCGACAGCAGTTACCCCGTGACTGGTTTCGGCACAGCGTGGCGCTTCAACTGGCGCTTCTTGTCCTTTGCGGTGGTTTCGAGAACACACACCGAAGTTGCCGTCGGCGGCGAACCCCAGAACGAGGAAGCCCCCACCAGCGCAGGGCCAGCAGGGGCTCGTCTTCTCCTCGTCATCTCATGC